>NZ_CP121110.1:2365000-2667500 GCF_029625315.1 Flavobacterium ginsengisoli | reverse complement strand
TTTTTAATTACTTCAGTATTTCCCATGCTGTCTTTGTGAGCCAAATCACCTTCTAACGGAATTGTAATAATTTCCATGTTATCGTGAGGGTGAGTTCCAAATCCCATTCGGCTGCAATCGTGTCATCATTCAAAACACGAAGTGCTCCAAACTGAATTCTGTCTGGATTGTACCAGCTCGCAAAACTAAAGCTATGATAAGCGTTCAACCATCCGTGATTAGCATTTCCTCTTGTGTCTGCTTTGTGCAATACTATATTTTCCATGATTTTGTCTTTTATTGATTTTGATAGTACAAAGATACAGCCGATGAAAAGGAAAAGCACTTAATGTAGATTAAGAAAAGATTCTGAGGCTCTAAGATGCTAAGTTTCTAAGTTTTTTTCTGAAGCAGATATTTTCGTTTTCAAAAGACGTTTAGTCCCGCTATCCGTTGCAATCTTTTGTGGTGAACCCCACCACAAAAGGATTTTCACTTCTATCGGGGCTATGCGAGAAGTTTCATTTTTATAAGAAGGTTCAAAGGCACAAAGTTACAGAGGTTCAAAGGTTTTACCTCAAAGTAACCAAATGGTTTGTCATTTCGGCGAAGGAGAAATCTTCGCAAGTAACTCTATAAAGATTGGAAATTATAAAGTTTTTTTAGCTTCAAATTAGTCACACAGTTTGTCATTCTGAGGAACGAAGGATCACACGAGAAATTCCGCCTGCATAATCGCCAATCTTTGTCGACTTCCGAGTGTGATCCTTCGTTCCTCAGGATGACAAGATTGCGCTGAATTACTTAATCCTAACCAATTTTCCTTTCCCAACCACTTCATCAAGATAATTTGCAGAAGAACTTTTCTTGTCATGCATGAAAAAAGGAATCGTATCTTTTTCGATTTGATCTTTTGCAATACTTATAACTAAATCGGTATTAATGAAATTATCCAATACTATTTTGTTGCCATAAGAAACCTTTCCTTTTGGCATAAACTTGTTATCAAAAACAAAAATGCTATCCTTAAAAGTGATTTTATCTTTTTGGATATAAGAATTGTCATCTTCAATCAAATAATTGTAACGGCCAGTAAGTTTTTCCGTTTTTTGACTGAAGTTAATAGAAATCAAACTAAAAAGTAAAACAAAATATTTCATGACATTCTAACTATATTGATTTATAAACTGCTTGCACAACTGCATCTGTATTCTCATGGCGTTTCTCTCTTTCTAAAACAGTCGGAGGAGCACTTCTTTCCAAACAATCTTTTACAGCGCAAGTTTCGCAAGTTACACCTACAATTCGTTTTACCAAAGGTTTTCCATCAATGAATTTAAATTTCTTTTTCATTGTCGGATTAATTAGGATTCCGACAGAAATACTTCGAATAAAATTCTCGGCAAAAGGATCCTTTGTAGCCGAAGAAAAAACCAAATATTCGTTTCCACTATTGGCATAGCTCGAAATCTGTGCATCAAAAAAATGAGATTTATTTTGTTTGATGGCTTCGTCAATCGTTTTAACCGAAACCCATCTCCTGCAATAATGTTCGTTGGTTTCGTTGGCGTGCGGTTCTTGCTGATGTGTAATATGTAATTCTTTATTGATCTGATAAAAATCTGAACCGATTTTGTGTGACAATCTTAAGAAAAATAAGTTTTTCAGCTGAAAATCTTTTGGCAATAAATTGGTCAGTCGCTGATAAAAAGATTCTGGTGAAACTTTAAAGCTTTCGATTAATTGAACAAATTCTTCTGGTTTTGGATTTTCATTTTCTAAAAAAGTATTGATTTTATTTACAACCAATTTTCTTGGCAATAATAAAGCACCAGCAAAATAAGAAGCATAAAAATTATTTAGAACCTGATCGAAATTATCAAATTTAATCCAGCTGAAAGTCAGTAAACGATCGGAAATTTTTAAATAATTATAAGCAATTTCTTTAGCTAAAATAAACGCTTTTTGCGGAGCGTCAAGTTCTGTAGAAAGCAATAAAGTCTTACTTTTCGGAACATAAATCGAACGCAAATCGTCTAAAGCTTCCTGATCTGCAAACGCAATTTCTTTGATATTGTATTCGTATTCTTCTTTTAAAATTGCCTCTAATTCTTCTACAGTAATTTTAGAATCCAGATTAATCTGAAACGACTTCGAAAACGAAATTACTTTTTCTTCTAAATCTTCAAAATAATTGCTGTGAGCTTCCTGATACGAACGCAAAGAAGCCAAAAAGAAGCTTTCACGACTTAAATTATAATGTTGCGCAATTTCGATAATCGTGCTAATAAATGCATTGACTTTTGCGGGAGCATTGGCAATAATATCAATTAGATCGGCTTCCTGAATTCCGAAAAGCTCGAGCGGAATCTCTTTTAAAATTCCGGATTTCAAGATTTCGCCAATCGGAGCGAGGTTGTTGTCGAGTTTTAAAGACACCATTTGGTCGTAAGTCACGTCCAAATGTTCGCAGAGCAATAAAATTTTATCTGTTTTTGGATATTTTTTTCCCTTTTCAATCTCGTTTAAGTACGATTTTGAAAGATTTGTCAATTTGGCCAAGCCAAAAAGTGACAGATTTTTTTGCGTTCTGACTTGCTTCAATTTTAATCCGAAGATCAGCTTTATATAGTCTTTTTCGATATCCATGAATCAAATATAGGTATTCTAAAAATAATCGCCAAAAAATTATTTTTCATTTTTAGCGAACGTTCGCTTGTTTTGTAAAAAACTTTTTTCTAATATTGTGGTGTAGAAAATATTAATTATCAGTTTGTTATGTATTTGTGTTTTTGAAAAACATAGAATCGATTCAATTGCTGCTAATGAAATTAAAAACCACAGCTATGAAAAACCAATTAGAAATTACCGAAACGGCAATGGAATTTTTAGCCGAAAAGAAGCTTCGTTATCCAAAAATCTGGACAGAAGAAGCAATTGTTTTTATAACTGAATTGCATAGAAGATTCGAATCACAGCGAAAACTATTGCTTTTACAGAGAGAACAAAAACAAGTCGCTTTTGATCAGGGAATTATGCCAGTTTTTATTCTGGAAACCAAAGGTGTCAGAGAAGGCAATTGGAAAGCTGGTGAAATTCCGAAAGATTTATTGGATCGTAGAGTAGAAATCACGGGGCCAGTTGATCGCAAAATGATTATCAATGCGTTGAATTCGGGAGCAAAAACCTTCATGGCCGATTTTGAAGACAGCACTTCGCCAACTTGGCAAAACCTTATGGACGGTCAAGTAAATCTAATCGATGCGGTAAACAAAACAATCACTTATACGGATTTGGTAAAACAGAAATCCTATCATTTAAATGAAAAAATCGCAACGCTAATTGTACGTCCGAGAGGTTTGCATTTGCCGGAAAAACATGTTCTAGTTGAAGGAAATGAAGTTTCGGGTTCTTTGATAGATTTTGGTTTGTATGTTTTTCATAATCATAAGCGACTTTTAGAAAACAATTCTGGACCGTATTTCTATATTCCGAAATTAGAGCATTATCTGGAAGCGCGTTGGTGGAATAATGTAATTGATTTTACCGAGGATTATTTAAAACTGAACAGAGGAACGATAAAAGTGACGGTTTTAATTGAAACGATAACGGCAAGTTTTCAATTGGATGAAATTATCTACGAATTGAAAGAACATATCGTTGGCTTAAACTGCGGACGCTGGGATTATATTTTCTCATACATCAAAAAGTTTAGAAAAAATCCAAAATTCATTGTACCAGATCGCGATCAGGTAACTATGACTTCGCCTTTTATGAATGCTTATTCAAATCTAGTAATTCAAAGATGTCATAAAAGAGGCATTCATGCAATTGGCGGAATGGCGACTCAAATTCCGATTCGAAATAATGAAGAAGCCAATGCAGTTGCTTTCGCAAAAGTAAGAACCGATAAAGAACGTGAAGTTAAAAATGGACACGACGGAACTTGGGTAGCGCATCCAGATTTAGTTGCAATTGCAAAAGAGATTTTTGATAAAGGAATGCCAACTCCAAATCAGATTCATGTAAAAAGAGAACATCGAAAAATTACAGAAGCTGATTTGATTGAACCACCAATTGGAATCATTACTGAAAATGGCGTTCGAAAAAATATAAATGTTGGAGTATTGTATTTGGCTTCATGGCTGAACGGGCAAGGCGCCGCCGCATTGCACAATTTGATGGAAGATGCTGCGACGGCCGAAATTTCGAGATCGCAATTATGGCAATGGCTTCAAAATAAAGTGCTTTTAGATAATGGACGAAAATTAGATTTGGCTTATTATCATGAATTGGCTTTGGATGAATTCAGAAAAATTAAGGAAGAACTAGGGGAAGAAAATTATGAAAAACAACAATTTCCATTAGCCGAAAAAATGTTAGAAAGACTAGTTGTAAACCTGCATTTTGTGGATTTCCTTACTCTTCCATGTTATAAATATCTATAAGCTTTTAAAATCTGCTCAATCTGCCAGATCTGCGAACGAATAAATTTTTCTCGCAGATTTAGCAGATCAGGCAGATAAAATGAGAGAAAAAATCAGTCTGGTTAAACTGAACACTTAAAACTTTGACTGAACACTAAAAAACGAACCACTTTAACTAAACTATATTATGAAAACAACAGAAGACAGAATTCAGGAATTGATTAACGATTGGATTACGAACCCGAGATGGAAAGGAGTAGAGCGTCCTTATACTGCAAGCGAAGTAGTAACACTTCAGGGGTCTTATAAAATTGAGCATTCTATTGCTAAAATGGGTGCAGAGAAATTATGGAGAAAGTTAAAAAGTCAGGATTATGTTGCGGGTTTGGGAGCGTTGACTGGAAATCAAGCGATTCAGGAAGTGGATGCTGGTTTAGAAGCAATTTATTTAAGCGGATGGCAAGTTGCTGCTGATGCAAATCTGGCTGGAGAAATGTATCCTGACCAATCGCTTTATCCAGTAAACAGTGTTCCGATGGTGGTAAAAAAGATCAACAACGCTTTATTGCGTGCTGATCAGATTCAGACTGTAAATAATATTGAAGATAGAAAAGATTATTTAGTTCCAATTGTAGCTGATGCTGAAGCTGGTTTTGGTGGAAACCTAAATGCTTTCGAATTAATGAAATCTATGATTGAAGCTGGAGCTTCTGGAGTTCATTTTGAAGATCAGCTGAGTTCTGCAAAAAAATGCGGACACTTGGGCGGAAAGGTTTTAGTTCCAACGCAAGAGGCGATTAATAAATTAATTGCGGCACGTTTGGCTTCAGATGTCATGGGAGTTTCAACTTTAATTGTAGCTCGAACAGATGCCGATGCGACTAATCTATTAACAAGCGATGCCGATCCTAGAGACAGAAAATTTCTAACAGGAGAAAAAACGGCGGAAGGCTTTTTCTACGTAAAAAACGGAATCGATCAGGGAATTGCAAGAGGTTTAAGCTACGCACCATACGCAGATTTGATCTGGATGGAAACCAGTAATCCCGATTTAGATTATGCAAGAAAGTTTGCAAAAGCCATGAAAAAAGAATTCCCAGATAAAATGCTGGCGTATAATTGTTCTCCGTCTTTCAATTGGGCGACAAAATTATCAGTTGCTGAAATGGAAACATTTAGAGAAGATTTAGCGACAATGGGATATAGTTTTCAATTCATTACTTTAGCAGGATTCCATGCTTTAAATACAAGTATGTTCGAATTGTCAAGAGCTTATAAGGAACGAGGAATGGCAGGTTATTCTGAATTGCAGGAACGCGAATTTGCTTTACAGAAAAACGGATTCAGAGCCGTAAAACACCAGGCTTTCGTAGGAACGTCTTATTTTGACGCTGTTCAGAACACGGTAATGTTAGGTAAATCAGCAATAACCGCAATGGAACATTCTACAGAGGTTGAGCAATTTTAATTCAAGAGAAAATACGGTTCGATTACGAGCCGTATTTTTTGCCACAGATTTCACAGATTAAAAGGATTAAAAAATGTTGCCACGAATTACACAAATTTTCACGAATTTCATTTTAATTTAATTTGTGAAAATTTGTGTAATTCGTGGCAAAAAAATCCTTCTAATCTGTAAAATCTGTGGCTAAACCTTTTATTTCTTCAAAAGCCGAGCTTTCATTTTGCTGAAGAATTCTGGTGTTACGCCAATGAAAGAAGCGATTTGTTTTTGAGGAACTTTGTGTACCAACGTTCCGTATTTTTTTGTGAATTTTTCGAAACGTTCTTCCGCAGGTAAACTCAAGTTGTCCATTAATCGCTGTTGATTCGCAACCAATGAATTCTCAATTAAAATTCTAAAAAATCGCTCCAATTTTGGAATTTCAAGATACAATTGTTCCTGATTTTCTTTAGACAAAGAAACCACTTCAGCTTCTTCCAGAACTTCAATAAAAAGCTGTCCCGGTTTTTGCGAAAAATAACTGTACATATCGCTCATCCACCATCCTTCACAAGCAAATGAAAGAACGTGTTCAACAATATTATCGTTGATATTGAAACTTCTTAAAATACCTGAATTTACGAAATAGGAATGTTTGCAGACTTCGCCAGCATTTAATAAAAGCGTTTTGGCTTTGTAAGTGTTGGTTTCTAGTTTAGATAAAAAAAGCGCCTGTTCTTCTGGTGTCAGAGAAACGTGTTTGGCAATGTTTTCAAGAATTAATGCCATTATTTTTTATCGTCGATTAAAGTAAATGAAGTTGCTTTGAATCTGTCTCCTTTAATTTCTCCTGTAACTAAAGCTTTGCTTATTGCATTACAGAAACCTTTTTCAGCATGAGCGTCTCCATGATCATGAATTGTCGTTCCGTCAACGAAATAAGATTTTCCGTCAATACGAACTGCTAAATCACAGCTTTTACCTTTCATTCCAAATTGGCATTCCCCGCAAGATGCTTCCACAATTGTTGGTTTGTCAAATTTCTTTTTAGTTTGAGCTTGTACTGCAATTCCAATAAAAAGGAATGCTTGCTAATATTATATTTTTCATGATTAAGAATTTACAGTGATTAATTTCGCCGTTTCTTTGGCGCGTTCTATTACTTCGGTAATTGGAGTTGAAAGTGTATCATGGCTTAAAACAACTCCCATTCTTCGGTAAGGTCTAGAAGTTGGTTTTCCGAAAATTCTGAAATCAGTTTTCGGTAAAGCGGCTACTTTTTCGATTCCGGTAAAAGTCGGATTAGTTGAATCTTCAGATGCTAGAATTACAGCACTTGCTCCAGCTTTTTCTAAAGTAATTTCGAAAATAGGGAGGCTCAAAATGGCTCTTAAATGTAATTCAAATTCGTTGAAGTTCTGTGTTCCAGCTAAAGTTACCATTCCGGTATCGTGCGGACGAGGGGAAAGTTCAGAGAAATAAACACCTTCATTTGTTAAGAAAAACTCTACACCAAAAAGTCCGGCGCCACCAAGTGCTTCCGTAATTTTTTCAGCCATATCCTGAGCTTCATACAAATCTTTTTCTGAAACTAAAGCGGGTTGCCAGCTTTCCTGATAATCGCCTCTTTCTTGTCTGTGGCCAATTGGAGCGCAGAATAATGTCGGATTGTTATTTTGAGTAATCGTTAAAAACGTAATTTCTGAATGGAAATCGACAAAAGCTTCTACAATAACTTCGATAACATCGCCACGCGAACCTGCAACGGCATATTGCCATGCTTTTTCGATATCACTTTCTGTTTTGATTGTAGATTGTCCTTTTCCTGACGAAGACATTAATGGTTTTACCACGCATGGAATTCCAACTTCCTGAACGGCTTTTTGCAGTTCTTCTGCTGAAGTTGCGTATTGGTATTTTGCTGTTCTTAGTCCGAGTTCTTTTGCTTTGCTAAATCACGAATGGCTTTACGATTCATGGTAAAGTTTGCCGCTTTCGCTGAAGGAACAACGGTGATTCCTTGTTTTTCGTAATCGTAAAAACGTTCGGTGCGAATGGCTTCTATTTCAGGAACGATAAAATCTGGCTGGTGTTTGGCTACGATTCGGTCAAGTGCATCGCCGTCGAGCATATTGATGACTTCAAAGCCGTGTGCGACTTGCATGGCTGGTGCGTTTTCGTAACTGTCAACTGCAATTATGGTTTGTCCGATTCGTTGTGCGGCAATGACAAATTCTTTGCCTAATTCGCCTGAACCTAGGAGTAGTATTTTCATTTTGGAGTAGTGTATTGTTTGAGTAGTAAAAGTAGGGAAAAAGCTTTTTTTAACCGCAAAGTTCGCAAAGAATTACGCAAAGAGCGCTAAGTTTTTGTTTTTAAGTTAAATGAGAAAGCAAAAAAATCTCGCGCAGATTTTGCTGATCGAGCAGATTTATTTCTGTTTGAGATTTTAATTTTAAGACAAAGTAACCATGCAGTTTGTCATTTCGACGAAGGAGAAATCTCCACAAGTAGCTCTACAAAGATTGGCTTATTGGAACGGAGTTATTTGCGAAGATTTCTCCTTCGTCGAAATGACAAGATTGTGGAAATAACAGATTATTTAACCGCAAAGTCCGCAAAGAATTACGCAAAGAACGCAAGGTTTCGTTTTTAAGTAAAAGAAAAGGTTCGCAAAGATTAATTTTAAAATCTTTGCGAACCTTGCGTAATTCTTAGCGACCTTTGCGGTTAAACTTTTTTAATGAAAATGATCTTCTTCTATCTCAAATTCAGCATCTTTCTCCCAGATTTCCATTTCGCAAGGTTTGCAGTTGAATTTTAGTTTGTATTCAAGTTCGCCTTGTTTCAGTACTAATGGTTCTTTTACTTTAACACCAACTATATCTTTTTGGTGTATAGGGCATTTTTTAATTCGTATTTGATGCAATATTTTGTTGTCATTACACGAGATTTTCCTGGATCCCATTGTAATTCGAATGCTTTTTCGATTTCGGTAACACCGTGGCGTTCGTAGAATTTACGTGCTGTTTTGTTCGAAACGTTGTACATGAAATCCAATTTAGTTTCAGGATATGGATGTGACGTTTTTACTAATTGGTGTTCTTCACGAACGTAATTTGCCAAACGAATTTCTGATAATTGTTCGAAAACATTTCTTCTCATTTCGTTGATTTTTGAAATAGGAAGGAACCAGTTTTGTGAAAACATAATGTTAATTTCGTCAGCATTGTAAGGTGTGAAACCTGTTTTTGCCAATTGAACTTTTATGTTCTCTTCGATTGATTCGCCAGTTTTTGTTTGTTCTTTCGGATGCTCTAATTTTACTGTACTTACGTTTCCATCTTCGTCGGTTGCAATTAATTCAAAACCGTTTTCGTTTTCGGTAAGCAATAAAGTAGTTCCAATTTTACGGATTGCACTGTCTTCTCTTTCTACGATTTTGATGAAAGCAGCGTCGTTATTTCTATAGATGAAAGTTCCGTCTTTAATTTCTTTTAAAACGTTTGGATATACTTTTCCGTTCTCGGCTTTGTTTACGTAGATTCCGTCGGCTTCGTTATTTTCGTTGATGAAGCAAAGTCCGTCACCGTTGTTTAGTAATTCACCGTTTTCGATTTCGTAAGCATCTCCAATTGTTCGGATCAATTTACCAATATATTGTCCTTTTGATTTTGGACTTTCCCAAGAACCAATTGAGCTGTGTCTTTCGTTTACGAAATAATCGGTATAACCACGGTTGAAAGTCCTGCTTAAAGTTGAATCAAAAGTGTAGGTACATTTTCCAGAAGAAGCTTTGGTGTATTTGTCACTTCCTTCAAGATAACTGTCTAATTTTTGACGCAAATAAGATACGTTGTTTTTAACATAAGCAACGTCTTTTAATCTTCCTTCGATTTTGAAAGAAACGATTCCAGCCTCAATCAAATTCGGGATTTGATCTGAAACGTCTAAATCTTTAATAGAAAGCAAGTGGCTGTTTCTGATTAAAGTATCTCCGTTTCCGTCGATTAAATTATAAGGTAAACGGCAGTTTTGTGCACAAGAACCACGGTTCGCACTTCTTTCTCCGTTAGCCACACTCATATAGCAGTTTCCGCTGAAAGAAACACATAATGCTCCAGTTACGAAAAACTCTAATTCAACATCAGCGTGGTCGTATATTGTTTTAATTTGATGCAGATTTAATTCACGTGCTAAAACCACGCGCTTAATTCCAGCATCTTTTAAGAATTTAATTTTATCTGCGTCACGATTATTAGCTTGTGTACTGGCGTGAAGTACGATAGGAGGCAAGTCCATTTCCATAATCGCCATGTCCTGAATGATCAATGCATCGACACCAATATCATATAATTCCCAAATCATAGCGCGACAAGTTTCTAATTCGTTGTCGTATAAAATGGTATTCATTACTACAAAAACCTGGGCATTAAATAAATGTGCATATTTTACTAAAGCGGCAACATCTTCAATAGAGTTGTTGGCATTAGAACGTGCGCCAAATTGAGGTGCACCAATATATACAGCATCGGCACCGCTGTTAATAGCCGCCATTCCGCCAATTAAATCTCTAGCAGGAGCTAATATTTCGATTTTCTTCTTCATTTCTAAAACTTTAGACTTTTGTGGTATTCACGAAAAAAAGTGTGCAAAGGTCTAATAAATTATTCGAGTTTGCTAGCGATGAAGCGATTTTTTTGAAATTGTTAACTTAATATGGAATGATGATAAACGAAATTTTTGTTTATTTGGTTGGTTCGTAAATAAGCTGTACTACTCCAGATTTGAAAATATTAGTTTTAAGTAATGTTAATTCGAGTCGTTCTTTTAAGTCTTCAAATAATGGTTTGCCGTTTCCTAAAGCGATTGGATGAATTGATATTCTATAGGTGTCAATAAGATTTAATTGAATAAAAGTTTTAATAAGGCTTGCTCCGCCATAGAGCCAAATGTCACCCCCAGATTGAGTTTTGATCTCATTTACTTTTGTCGAAATATCAGAATTTATAAATGTTGCCTTGTTATCTTGTTTGCTTTGACTTGAAAAAACATATTTCTTTTTTGAATGTACTCCTTTCCAAAGCATTTGTTCGGTATTACTTGCATTTTCGTCCGGTTGATAATTACCCCAGGAATCATAACTTACCCGACCATAAAAGATAGTATCTATATCTGATAAAAATCCATCAAAGTCCATTTCCTCGTCCATAATGCACCAGTCAATCTCTCCATTTGGCCCCTCAATAAAACCATCTAAGGTCACAGCTAGATCTAGAATTACTTTTTTCACTTGTTAAATATTTTATGTTTGGTTTACTTTAATGTAAGGTAGTCTTTTTAATTTATATAAAACTAATCTAACGGAAAAGTATACCCTATAGCAAACACTCCGGTCGATTGTTTTGCGGCTGGATGAAAATACCCTGAAATCCCTATTTCAAAATTATTGTGTCTGCCGACTGCCAATCCAATACTGAAAGGAATATGTAATAAAACTGAGCTTTTGTTGAAATTAACATTTGGTGTAAAGGTTTCGAATTTGCCTATTGAAGTTCCGATTCCGCCTTCAATAAATGGCGCAACCCATGGAATTGGAGCGCAAAAACGAACTTTTCCACCCATTAAAAAAGCATTAGTTGTTACTTTATATTGAGGTTGATTCTGTATATTTTGATTTTTATCAACAGATTCAAAAATTGCACCAGCGTAGGGTCTTACGCTAAACCATGATTTTATTCCTATAATATATTCTCCTTGAAGATAAAGGCCGCCTCCCATAACATCTACTTCGTCTTGACTTCCATAATCTTCAATGTAATAAGAACTGCTAGATCCATAGCCTATTGAAGCTTTGATGAAATTGCCAGGTGCTTGTGCTTGTATTAATGGAGAAAATAAAATTGCAAATAGTAAAATGATATAAAAGCGTGAACTTAATGTCATATGGTTTTTTAGTTTTTTGGTTGTGAATTGGTTGAAACGAATGTAAGATTTATTTTCAGTTTAACAAATAAAAAAACTGCTCAATCCGAAGACTGAGCAGTTTTCAAAAAAAGCATGAATCGTTTAGCTTGCTCTCATTTTAATTTGTGATAAAGTATTTTGAATACTATTTAATTGCTTAGAAACAATGTAAATTTGATCGTGTTCCAAATGATTTTCTTCGAGTGCCATTTTGTATTTTTTAATAGCAGACTTCTTCACCAGTAATACAAGCATTTATGATAGATTCTGTATCACCGCCAGTAAATGCTGATTTTATATCTATCCATGTACGATGCAAGACTCCAAGCGGTCCTCCGCCAGAAGTATCTGTTGATTTTCCTAGTTTATTGATTTGGTTTTGCAATTCTACAATAAACAAGGCTCTTTCGCGCGCATATTCCAAGAAATCGGTTTTCATGGCTGGATTTTCTACATGTTCTGCTGCATCTGTATATCCTAGTTTTCCATCTTCAAGAATTGAAATTAATCCTTCCAAAGTTTTAACGGTTTCCTGTATGGTTTCATCTGTATGTATCATGACATATAATTTTTGAAATTAATATGTTACAAAGTTTGTAATTATAACATGCTTTCTTTTACAGGATTACAATCGAGGTTTTATAATATTGTAGAATGGGAATTTTGAAATTTACGCATTTATTTGTCCTGCAGATTTTGCAGATAAAGCAGATTTTTTCTCTTATTATGGTTTGCGTGAGGGATAGGAGCGATATCCTTTTTTGGCGGGGTTCGCCATAAAAGATATAGTGGATAGCCCGGCCGTAGGACACGCCCATAAAAAAAACAGCTTAAAGTATAAAAGTGATGAAACTTTTGAACCTTAAGCCGTTTTTATAAAAACTTAGAATATTGTTATGCAGTCAAAGCTTCTTTGATTCTGCGTAATGCTTCTTTTAAGATATCGTTGCTTGTTGCGTAAGAGAAACGAATACAGTTTGGATTCCCGAAAGCGTCACCAGTTACAGTTGCAACGTTAGCTTCTGCTAAAAGATACATCGAAACGTCGTTTGCATCTTTAATTTCGTGTCCTTTTAATGTTTTTCCGAAGAAAGAAGAAACGTCTGGGAATACGTAGAATGCACCTTCTGGAACGTTGATTTTTACTCCTGGAATTTCTTTTAATAATCCAACCACTAAATCTCTACGACCGTGGAAAGCCTCAACCATATGGTTTAATACGCTTGGATCAGCATCTACTGCAGTGATTGTAGCGCGTTGAGCCACAGAATTTGCACCAGAAGTTACTTGTCCTTGAATTTTTGTACACGCTTTTGCGATGAATTCTGGTGCTCCAATATAACCAATTCTGTATCCTGTCATTGCGAATGCTTTTGCAACTCCGTTTACAGTGATTGTTTTTTCTAACATTCCTGGAATAGATCCGATGTCGCAGAAAGTTCCTGAGAAATTGATGTGCTCATAAATTTCATCTGAAACGACATAAATATTTGGGTGTTTTTCTAGAACTTTTGCCAAAGCTGTTAATTCTTCTCTGCTGTAAACAGATCCAGATGGATTGCATGGAGAAGAGAACCACATCATTTTTGTTTTTGGTGTGATTGCGGCTTCTAATTGTTCTGGTGTCATTTTGAAATCTGTTTCTACAGAAGTCGGAACTTCAACTGGAACTCCACCAGAAAGTTTTACAATTTCGAAATAAGAAACCCAGTAAGGTGCTGGTAAAATAACCTCGTCACCATCGTTTAACATTACTTGTGCAATATTGTATAAAGATTGTTTTGCTCCTGTAGAAACTACGATTTGAGTTGGTTTGTACTCTAAATCATTATCTCTTTTGAATTTTCTGCAAATTGCTTCTCTTAGTTCAAGATAACCTTCTACTGGAGAATATGTGCTGTAATTTTCGTCTACTGCTTTTTTTACTGCTTCTTTAATGAAGTCTGGTGTATTGAAATCAGGCTCACCTAAACTTAAACTGATAATGTCTTTTCCTTGTGCTTTTAATTCACGTGCTAAAGCAGCCATTGCTAATGTTTGCGAAGTCGCTAAGTTGTTGATTCTGTCCGAAAGAATATGATTCATTATAAAATTTTTGAATGTCCTTAATTTGTCTGCGCCTATTAAGGAAGGTTAATTATTAATAGATTTTTTTTAGTTGCTAAACCGCTAATTTTGGTTTCATTCCCAAATCACGTAGATGCTTAAAGTGAGCAATAACAGCACTTCGCATTGTTTTGTATTCATAATATGGTAAATCACATTCTTTTGCTGTTTCTTTTACAATTTTTGCAATTTTACCGTAATGAATATGACTGATATTTGGAAAAATATGATGTTCTATTTGATGGTTTAATCCTCCGGTATACCAATTTACGATTGCATTTTTAGGTGCAAAATTAGTTGTTGTGTATAATTGGTGAACCGCCCAAGTATTATCCATTTCTCCTAATTCATTAGGAGTTGGATTTGTAGTATGATCCACAACGTGTGCCAATTGAAATACCACGCTCAGGATTAATCCTGCGGTGTAATGCATTGCGAAAAATCCAAGAAGCACTTTCCACCATGTAATCCCGATTAAGATTGGTAAAACAATCCATATCGAAACATAAATCATTTTGGTGATGATTAAAGTGGTCCAAAGAATCTTCGGGCTTTTTGGCTCGCCATAAGATAATTTTCTTTTTAAGTAGTTTCTCATTTGCTTAAAATCGGTAGTTAATGCCCAATTAAATGTCAATAAACCGTATAAGAAAACAGAGTAATAATGTTGAAAACGATGAAAGCGATGCCATTCTGCATGTTCTGTAAAACGAATAATCCTTCCTGCATCTAGATCCTCATCATGACCAGGGATATTAGTATAAGTATGATGAAGAACATTGTGTTGTACTTGCCAGTTATAAACATTTCCGGCCAAAACATAAATTGTTCCGCCCATAAATTTATTAATCCAGCTTTTTGTAGAATAAGAACCATGATTACCATCGTGCATGACATTCATTCCAACACCAGCCATTCCAATACCCATTACGATTGATAAAAGCAACATTACCCAAAAAGGCATGTTAAGCGTAAGGATTAAAAAGTAAGGGGTTAAAAAAACAGCAAATAGAATAACAGCTTTTAAATGTAACTGCCAGTTTCCGGTTTTTTTTATATTATTTTCTTTAAAGTAATTGTTAACGCGAGAGTTAAGCGTTCTAAAGAACTTTAAATTGTCTTGCCGTGCAAAAGTTGGAGCAGTGTTATTCATAATTGTTTTAAATAGATTTCAAAGGTAATTATTATAAATTCTCAATTTGCAAAATTGAGTTAAATATTTCAATCGTAAAGTAGTACTTTTGTTAAAAATTTAGAGCAATGGATGAGATATTGAAATATTTTCCAAATTTGACCGATCTTCAAATCGAACAATTTCAAAAATTAGACTTTTTATACCACGATTGGAATGAAAAAATCAATGTTATTTCGCGTAAAGACATCGATTCATTATATACAAAACACATTTTGCATTCCTTAGGAATTGCTAAGGTTATGAAATTCGAACCTGGAACAACCGTTTTAGATGTTGGAACTGGTGGAGGTTTTCCCGAATTCCGTTAGCAATTCTGTTTCCGGAAACTCGTTTTTATTTAATTGATGTTATCGCAAAAAAAATAAAAGTGGTTCAAGGTGTTGCTGATGCGTTAGAATTAAAGAATGTAAAAGCAGAACAAAAACGTGCTGAATTGGTAAAAGGCGATTTCGATTTTATTGTAAGCCGTGCTGTAACTAATATGCCAGATTTTGTTTCTTGGATAAAAGATAAAATTAAAAAGCGACACAAGCACAAATTAAAGAATGGTATTCTTTATTTAAAAGGAGGTGATTTAACGGAAGAATTGAAAGATTTTCCAAGTGCCACCTTGTATGATTTGGCTGATTTTTTTGAAGATGAATTTTTTGAAACCAAAAAAGTAGTCCATCTTCCTTTAAAGTTTAAACCTTAAATAAAATAACCCGATTAGTATTTTCTAATCGGGTTATTTTTCAATTAAAAATTAGGAAGCTTTCTTTGAAAAATTAAGAAAGGTATTTGCCTTTGGATCTAAATTGTCAATAAAATTATGAATTGCATTTTCTGATGCTTCAACGCTATATTGAAATTCGGGTCAAAGAAAAATTCTCTCGAAATTAAAGGTTCATGTGAAGAATCATAAATAGCTTCATCACTTTCATCCAATTTATCATTTTTATACGGATTAGGATGAGAATGAGTCAACTTGATAATAGTTTGTTCAAACCAATTGTTGAAATTCTTTCTTTTAGGTGTAATATGATATGCTAGCAGAACCAGTCCAACAAGGTCATTTTGTAAAAAGAATGAACCTTTTCTGTATCTAGCATCAATTATTCTAACATTCATTAGAGCAATCCAAAGTGCTCCATCTACCGAACCATTTGCTGGTATTTCAAATTCGGTATCAAATAATAAAGGATTTGTCTGCTCAAGATTATTAATAGAGCACCAAAGTGCCTCAATACGTTTTTGTGTGTCGTGCGTAGCTTGACTATAACCCGTAAAGCGCCAGTAAATCCATTCTAATAGTGCTGCTGTTAGCCCCATAGAACCTTTATGATTAATCTGCATTAAAGTCTTTTCAAGTTCTTCATTTCCTTCGACGCAATCTAAAAGTTTATTTATTTTCTTTTTTGTCCATTTATAATTAATTGGGTGGCCTATACTTTTTGATTCCATAATAACTTTTGGAACATTGTTTAAATTTCTCATGTTTATATAGTTTGTTTTATAATATCTCTTAATGTTGTTTAATATTGAAACAAATTTATGAGGATAAGTTTTTTTTGAACGGAACAAGAAGCTTTAAAAGTATCAAAATAAGGTATTTGTGTTTTTAAAGTGTTGATTTATAATTAAATAAGAAAAGTATTACAAATAATATTTACAGGAAAAACTTGAAAAATTATCACTTATTATAATAGACATTTTGTCGATTTTTTTTGCTACAAAAGCAAAAGCGGGAATTTCAAATGAAATTCCCGCTTTTTATAATATAAACTCTAAAAACAGATTATCCTAAGAAAGGGTATCTGTAATCTTCTGGAGTTACAAAAGTTTCTTTGATAGTTCTTGGAGAAGCCCAACGCAATAAGTTCAATGCAGAACCTGCTTTATCATTAGTTCCAGAAGCTCTTGCTCCACCAAATGGTTGCATTCCTACAACAGCTCCAGTTGGTTTGTCGTTAATGTAGAAGTTACCTGCGGCGTTTTGTAATTTAGTTGTAGCAACTTCAATAGCATAACGATCTTGGCTAAATACGGCTCCTGTTAAAGCGTACTCAGAAGTAGTGTCAACTAATTCAAGAGTTTCTTCCCATTTAGCATCTTCGTAAACGTAGATTGTGATAACTGGTCCAAATAACTCAGTTTCCATTGTAGTATATTTTGGGTTTGTAGTTACAATAACCGTTGGTTCAATAAAGTATCCAACAGATTTATCATAATTTCCTCCAACGATGATTTCTGCATCAGCATCTTTTTTAGCTTGGTCAATATAGCTAGCTAATTTGTCAAAAGAACCTTCGTGAATAACTGCTGTAATGAAGTTTCCGAAATCTTCTGGAGATCCCATTTTCATAGATTTTACATCAGCTATTAATTGCCCTTTTACAGCTGGCCATAAACTTTGTGGAATATAAGCTCTAGAAGCTGCAGAACATTTTTGTCCTTGGAATTCAAATGCTCCACGAGTAATTCCTGTAGCTACTTGTTTTACGTTTGCGCTTGGGTGAGCAATGATAAAATCTTTACCTCCAGTTTCACCAACAATTCTTGGGTATGTTTTGTAATTGTTAATGTTTGCACCAATTTTAGCCCAAATATCTTTAAATACGTGAGTTGATCCTGTAAAGTGAACACCAGCAAAATCACGGCTAGCCAAAACAGTATCTGTAATCATTAAAGCATCTCCAAAAACTACGTTGATAACGCCGTCTGGAACTCCTGCTTCTTTGAAAACATCAACGATAACTTTTGCTGAAAATACTTGGCTATCACTTGGTTTCCAAACTACAACGTTACCCATCATAGCTGCACTTGCAGGAAGGTTTGCAGCGATAGCAGTAAAGTTGAATGGAGTAATTGCGTAAACAAAACCTTCTAAAGGTCTATATTCTAAACGATTCCAGACAGTAGAGTCTGATTTTGGTTGATCGTTGTAGATTTGAGTCATGAACTCAACATTGTAACGTAAGAAGTCGATTAACTCGCAAGAAGAATCGATTTCTGCTTGGTGAATATTTTTAGACTGACCAATCATTGTAGCGGCGTTAATGCGAGCTCTGTATGGTCCAGCGATAAGTTCAGCAACTTTTAAGAAAATAGCAACGACGTTGTTCCCATGCCATGTTTGCCCATTTTTTTCTTGCTTCAAGTGCGTTTGCAATTGCTTTTTCAATATGTTGTTTTTCAGCTAAATGGTATTTTCCAACAACATGTTTGTGGTCGTGTGGAGCTGTAATGTTTCTTGTGTTTCCAGTTCTAATTTCTTCGCTTCCAATATATAAAGGAACGTCAATTTGAGAATTCCACATTGTGGTATAAGCAGCCTGAACAGCAACTTTTTCTGGTGAGTTTGGTGCGTAGCTTTTTACAGGCTCGTTTACCGCTTTTGGTACATGAAAAAATCCTTTAAGCATGTTATTTAAAATTTGTGAATTAGACAATTTAAAGTCAGACGATTTGTTTTGTTACGAATAATCTAACGCTGCACAAAAGTACAAAGGATAAATTAATAAATTGACAATTTTATGATTAAGATAACGATAAATGCTATAGATGTAAACTATATCTTAATTTAATGCAAAAGGAGCACACATTCTAAAAGTTGGAACAATTACTTTGAATGTTTTTGTTGTAGTAAAATTGATCATGTTAAAATGACCTTTCATTGCGCCGTAAGGAGACGATAATAAACAGCCAGAACTGTATGTATGGTTTTCGCCAGGTTTTAGAACTGGTTTTTTACCAATTACACCTTCACCGTCTACCACTTCCAAATCATTTAAAGAATCAAAAATTTCCCAGTGGCGAGAAGTTAATTGTACAGAGTCTTTACTATGATTTTCGATGGTAACTACGTAGCTAAAAGCAAAATGAATCTTGTAGTTTTTGAAGTATGTACCTTCAAAACTAGTCAAAACAGATATTTTTATGCCTCGTGTAATTTGAGAAACCATACTAACGCCGTATATATGTGAGTGTTATAGTGGCAAAGCTACGAAAAAAAATCGTTTAACCTAAAACCTTAACATTGTTTTAATTGACTATATTGATAGAGTTTGCATTTCCTTTTCCAATTACACGCTGATAACGATCTGTTGCTTCTTTGTAATAAACCAAGATGGTGTACTCGTTTTCAGTCTGATAAAAGTTTCCGTCAATGGCATTTTCAAAATCAATAACCTCTTTTTTGTCTGCAACGGTATATTGAAAATTAGTAAAACCCTGCTTAATCATAATGGCTTTTTCAAAAACTGCTTTATCAGTATTGTAATCCATTTTGTATTCTGGAGAAAGGCTGTAATTATTGAACATTCCTGTAATATAAATATCTTTATTCATTCTAAAAGCAGGCGCAGAAAGCGTAAAATAAACCCACGCATAATCAGCTTCAATATCGTTGTTAGATCCATTAATGTTCTTTACCACAAAGTTTCCGTTTACATCTTCATAATTAGTATAAATCTGATTTCCTCTTGCGGCATTGGTGTATAAAAATGAATTATAGATATCATTGTTCGAGCCTATTTTAGCAACATTATTACTGGCTGCGCGAATGTCTTTATTTTCAAAATATAAAAACTCATTTCCTCCCCAAAATTGAGTTTCTTTGTCATATTTGTAAATAAGCTGATTGCCAATGGTGTATTGAGGAACAATGTTTTTTATCTCAGTTTGAAAGTTTCCATTTTGCAATAAAAGCACTTTTACATTCTGCAATGGAGTCTGAAAAGCAATATCATTTGATAAAATTGTAAATTCTAGATTCTGCTTGTAATCAATATTACTCAGATTACGGCTTCTTTTTACTTGTACTCCAACGGTACAATGATTTTCATATAAAATAAATTTTCTTGAGAAAACGAGTTCCCGATCTTCATTTAAAATCCGAAGCATATAATTTCCCGAAAGACGTATTTGTTGTGTAAACTGATTCGGAAAAGTAAGCCTATAATGAGTATATACTTGAAGTGTATTAAACGAATTAGAAAAGTCTGTAATTCTCTGGTTATCCATGCCGACAACGTAGTCTGTTTTTGGAATAGCTGTTGGAATCCAATTGTAATCGCAATGAATGATTTCAAAATAATAATTAGCTTCATTGCCAAACAAATCATCAAATTGAAATGAAAATCCAGAACCCAATTCGAAAATTGGCGGAACATTACTTCCATTTTGAATAAAAGAAACCGTTTTAATATTATAAGGAGGATCAATTTCTTTTTCTTGAGCTTTCGCTAAAGTGAAAATAAAAAGGAAAATAAAGCTTGTATATAAAAATTTTGGCATCGTATTTTGTTGTAAGATTTGTAAATATAACAATTTTATACAACGAAAAAGATGCCAATCTGTTGGGTTTAACAATTACGAGCCTAAAATGTATTCTAAGTTACCTTCAATCTCATCATTGATGTAACTTTCTTCCAAAAGAGAATCTGATAATAGCTTTTTATTTTCTTGCAGTTTGATGATTTTTTCCTCAACTGTGTTTTTCGAAATAAATCGAACAACGTTAACTTTATTCATTTGTCCAATTCTATGCGCACGTCCAACGCCTTGTTTTTCGGCGAAAGGATTCCACCAAGGATCCAAGAATAAAACGTAAGAAGCTTTCGTAATATTTAAACCAACTCCACCTGCTTTTAATGAAATAAAGAACAATAACGGATTTTCTTTTTCTTGAAACATCTTCACCTGCTGTTCTCTTTTATCTGCTGGCGTTTCGCCAGTAATTTCGCAGAATTCAATTTTGTTTTCCTTACACCAATCGGTATAAAAATTCAAATTGGTAACAAACGAACTAAAGATGATCACCTTTTGTTTTGCTTTTACCAAGTTTTCTAGATAATTAGTAACAGCAATAAATTTTCCAGAATCAATTTCAGAATCTGCATCAACCATTTTTGGGTGATTACTTAACTGACGCAATTTCATCAACGTATTAATAATACTGATTTTATCAGGAGATCCATCCGTTTTGAGTAAGAAATTACGAGCTTTAGATTTTTCTTTTTCGTATAATTTTTCCTGTTCAGGATCCATGTCGCAGTAATAAATCTGCTCTGTTAATTCTGGTAAATCTTTTAAAACCTGTTCTTTGGTTCGTCTTAAAATATAAGGTTGAATGAGGTTTTTCAATTCTGATAAAACTTCTTCATTCTGTTTTTTCTCAATCGGATTTTTGAAATTTTCCATGAAAAAGGCATAAGTTCCCAAAATATCAGGATTGATAAACTGCATTTGTGACCATAAATCGTCAAGCGAATTTTCGATTGGTGTTCCGCTTAAAGCAATTTTATGTCCCGTACTAATTTTATTTATAGCTTTAAAAATCTTAGAATTTTTGTTTTTGATGTATTGGCTCTCGTCCAAAATCAGATAACGGAAATCGTACTTTTCTAAAATTGAAATATCACGATGAATAATGCTGTAACTTGTAAAAATCAAGTCGGTCGAATTGATTCTGCTTGCTAAAGATTTTCTGTCGTTACCAACATATTGCATTTTCGAAAAGTGAGGCGTGAATTTTCCAGCTTCATTAAACCAGTTAAAAACCAAAGAAGAAGGAAGAACAATTAGAGCTTTTAATGGTTCTCTTTCTACAGTTGTTTCGTTCGAAAACAAATCAAAATTGGTGGTTTTGGTTGTAAAGCCTAATTGTTCCTGTACGGAAACCAAAACAGATAAAGTCTGCAATGTTTTTCCTAGTCCCATATCGTCGGCTAAACAAGCTCCCATGTTAGAATTGAAGTGTCCTAAAAGCCATTTTACACCCTCAATTTGATACGGTCGTAGAGTTGCTTTTATCAAGTCTGAAGCAGTAAATTCGGCCTGATGAATTTGATCTAAATCACTGTCAATTTCTGAAATTCCGTCTAAAGCTGTAAAATTGCTTTTGCGTAACAAAAGAACTCCATTTTCTGTTTTAGCTAATTTCGCCAAAGAACCATATTTGCTAAACCATTCTAACGGAATCAAAAAGTAGTTTCCGTCAGGCAAAGGGAAAAGTCTTTCTTTGCTTTTTATGTTTGGAATAATTTCGCTGAAATTAATCTTATAATTTCCAACCGTGATGATGATTTTAATATCAAACCAATCTCCAGTTGTTTCTTTAGAAGCAGAAATACTGTGGTTTTCAGTGATAATTTCTTTGCTTTCCAGTTTTAAGTTTTCAATGTTAAAGCCTAGATCTTTCAGTTTTTCTTTATTGTCAATTATCAATTGAATGTTGATATAAGGATCTGAATTTTCAGCATCAGAAATTAATCCAAATAATTCATTTTTGATTTTTTCTAAACCAACTTCGAATAGTTTTTCTGCATATGAATTTTCATCAGCGCTTCGTTTAAACTGAATGATTCGAGGTTCATTGGCAACGCTGAAATCTACAAATGAATGTGTTTTTTTTGTTTTGCTTCCATCAAAAATATATCCGTTATAATCAAAATAAAGATTGAGATAATAACAGTTTTTAAAGAAATCAAAAACAGGCTGAATCGTACAAGAAGCGATTTGGTCACGAAGTTCAATTTCAAAACCATTGGCATCAATGTCAATTTTTTTAGCTATTTCGGGAATGAAATTTTTAAAATAATCATCAACCAATTTTGAAGGAATCTCGATTGATTTTTTCTTTAAAAATGGAGTCAGTTTTTTACCGTTTAACTCTTTTAATTGTCCTAGTTTTTTATTGACAATCAACCAGCCAGGTTCATCAGAAAGAATATCTACTTTATTGTCCATTGGCAAAAATGTAGTCTCGTTTTCTTTTAAAGAAAGGGTATAAGTGATTCCTTCTGAATGTTTATCGAACTGAATTTGAGGTTCAAAATCTAATGGATCGATGCTGACTCTTGAACGATAAAAATCTTTTTCGGGTCCTAAATCAATAGACAGCGGATATTGCTCTTGAACAATTAAACTGTAAAACGGACTTAAATTAATTTTTAAATGCTGGCGAATAGCAAAATCAATTTTAGAATCTTTCTGCAAATCGGCAATTGTTTTGGCTGATTTTACTTTTGTGCTAAATTTTTTAAATACAAATTCAGGTTTTAAAGATTCGCAAATAGTAAGAATCTTTTTTGAATTGTGATCTAAAGTTTCATAATCAATACCAAAACTCTCCAGCACGCCTTTGGTTGCTTTTTTGTCAAGATATTTGATTTCGCTTGTATTTTCGACAATATACGCTGTTGGGATATAGGCGTTCAGATTTTTTTCAAAACTGATGTCAAAACAGAACTGAAAGGATTTTGTAGGTTCCAAGGTTTAGGGATTTGGTTAGGCTTGTATTTTAAGATTGGGCAAAAAAAGAAAGAGTTTTCAAAATATCAATAATTTGAAAACTCTTTTTAATGAACTTATATCACTTATTTGATGAAAAATTAGTTTTCCTGTTTAAAGCAAAGCGGAATAATTTCGCCCTTTGCTAAACAGTATTTTTCAACCAATTCTGGTGCAATTTTATTGGTATAATCTTCTTCGATAACAATAAAACCAATGCTTCTTAATTTGTCAAAATAATCGCGTCCGTAAACACGCACGTGATCGTATTGTCCGAAGATTTTAGCACGTTCTTTTTGATCTGTAATAGAATCATCTGCAAATGTAACTTCACGAGATAAATCTTGAGGAATCTGCAAAATTGCCATTCCGCCAGGCTTTAAAACTCTGAATAATTCCTGCATTGCTTTTGTGTCATCAGGAATATGTTCTAAAACGTGATTGCATAAAATAACATCATATTCATTGTCTTTGAAAGGTAAATTGCAGATATCTGCTTTTACATCTGCCAAAGGAGAAAGTAAATCGGTTGTTGTATAATCAAGGTTTTTTTGCTTACGGAATCTTTTATAAAAAGCTTGTTCTGGGGCAAAATGCAATACTTTTTTTGGCGCTGTAAAAAAATCAGTCTGATCGTTTAAATACAACCAAAGCAAACGGTGTCTTTCTAAAGAAAGTGTACTTGGCGAAAGTACATTATTACGCTGTTTTCCGTATCCGTAAGGCAAAAACGATTTAAAGCTTTTTCCGTCAATTGGATCTGTAAATTTATCTCCTTTTAAAGAGAAAGCTAAAATTGGACGCGCCACATAACTCAAACGAATTAATATTGGACGCGGGATTGTATTTAAAACTAATTTGAAAAGTTTTTTCACTGGTTTGATTCGGGTTGTATTATAATACTAATGGAACTTGTCTGAATTCGTCTTCTTCGTTGCTTTCGATTCCTAAAGCTTTGTAGATATATTGGAAAGTAGATAATAACTCAGGTTTTCCGTCAACCAAAGCTACATCGTGCTCAAAATGCGCACTAGGTTTTCCGTCAGCAGTCAAGATTGTCCAGCCGTCTTTTAGTTGTTTAATGTTTCTAGTCCCCATGTTAATCATTGGTTCGATTGCTACGACCATTCCTTCAACAAAAAGCTTTCCTCTTCCTCGTTTTCCGTAATTTGGCATTTCTGGTTCTTCGTGCATTTTTTGTCCGACACCATGTCCGACCAATTCACGAACTACTCCGTAACCGTGAGCTTCAGTATATTTTTGAATCGCATTTCCAACATCTTCTACACGATTTCCAGCTTTAAATTCTCTAATTCCAACGTAAAGAGATTCTTTAGTGACACGTAAAAGTTTTTTAACTTCTGGTGCAACTTCTCCAATTTCGAAACTGTACGCATGATCTCCGTGGTAACCATTTTTAAAAGCGCCACAATCAACTGAAATAACATCACCACTTTTTAGAGGAATATTATTAGGAATACCGTGAACAACCTGAGCATTTGGGCTCATGCAAAGCGAATTCGGGAAATCGTACAATCCAAGGAAACTTGGAACTGCACCGTGATCACGAATAAATTCTTCGGCTAATTTGTCAAGATATAATGTGGTTACTCCCTCTTTAATTTCAGAAGCAATCATTCCTAATGTTTTTGATACGATTAAAGCACTTTCGCGCATTAATTCGATTTCTTCTCTAGTTTTTGGATAATCATATTTTTCCCATTTTCAGTTGGCAAAAATACAATTTTTATCTCATTTTTTGCGCAAAATTTTTAGCCACGAATTTCGCGAATTTGCACAAATGATTTAGTCAAAGATTTTACGGTAAAAGCAATTGGTGAAAATTGGAGGAATTCGTGGCAAAACTAATATCTCCAAAAAAAAGCAGTAAATTAGTAATACAAACGCTTATAATTATGGAAACTATTATAGATCGAGATATTGCCAAAGTAAAAGCTCTTAAGAAAATGAAGAGAAATGCTTTGGGACTTTTGGGTATTGCAGTACTGTTGTTTTTAATCGCTATTTATTTTAAAATTCCGATGCTGCAGGCTTTTAGCGAAGCGGCTATGGTGGGCGGAATTGCCGATTGGTTTGCTGTTGTGGCATTATTTCGACATCCGATGGGAATTCCGATTTGGCATACGGCAATTATTCCTACCAAGAAAAATGAAATAGGAGAGAATCTTGGGAATTTCGTTTCTGAGGAATTTCTGGATCGAGAAAAAATGGAAATTAAATTGGATGAATTTAATTTTGCGGTGAAAGCTTCAGATTGGATTTCGCACGAAGAAAATGCTAATAAAATAGCAAATGTTGTTACAATTAATGTTATTCCTGGAATCTTACGAACGATTAAAGATGAAGATGTAAAAAGATTTATTCAGGTTCAATTTAAAGAAAAAATAGAAGGAGTTAATTTCGGAAATTGGGTTGCTGTTGCTTTAGAACCTTTGCAAAAAGGAGAATTGAAAAATCAGATGCTGACGAATCTTCTCGAAGTAATGAGCACTGAATTGACTAATAATAAAGATTTAATTAGACAAAAAGTAAAAGCTTCGACTCCACTTCTAAGTTTTGGACTGGCAGATAAAAGCATTACCGAAGGTGTTTTTAATGGCTTACAAGATTTTTTAAATGAAGCCAAAAAGCCAGAAAGCGCAGTTCGTTTAAAGATTGATGAATACATTTTTAATTTCTTAGAAAAGGTAAAGAATTCAGAAGAAATGAGAATTAAAATTAATGATATCATTTTGGGTTTTGTCGGAAAAAAAGAAGTTCAAGATTACATCAACGGAATTTGGGACGAAATTAAATTATCCATTACAAACGATTTGAGTAAAGGCGACGATTCTTCTATTAAAAATAGCATCGCAGGGTTAATTCAGACTTTTGGAAATGGAATTAAAGAAGATGCAATAATGATTGATAAGATCAATAATTTCATTAAAAATGATTTATTATCAATTCTTTTAAATAACAAAAAAGTGATTGGGGATTTAATTTCTTCAACTGTAAAAAGTTGGGACGGAAAAGAAGTTTCTGAAAAACTAGAATTAGAAATAGGAAAAGATCTTCAATATATCAGGATTAACGGTACATTAGTTGGTGGTGTTATTGGGCTTATTATTTATGGTGTGGAACAATTGTATCATTTATTTTTATAATGTGACACTCGTAAATTTTGTTGTTTCGACGAAGGAAAAATCTCTACAAGTAGTCCACAACGATAAGCCAATCTTTGTAGAGTTTCTCGCGAAGATTTCTCCTTCGTCGAAATGACAAAATAGAGATCAAAAAAAGAGGCAAATTTTTAAAATTTGCCTCTTTTTATATAAAGAAAAATATTTTCTACAATAATGAATGACAAGTCATAGCATTTGGTTGCTGAACTCCCATTAATTCTAAAATTGTTGGAGCAATATCACCTAAAACACCATCTTGAATGCTTTTAAGTTGTTTGTCAACTAAAATAATCGGCACTGGGTTTGTTGTGTGAGCTGTATTTGGAGATCCGTCAGGATTGATCATTGTTTCGCAGTTTCCGTGATCTGCAATTACAATTGTAGTGTAATCGTTAGCAAGAGCAGCATCGATAACTTTTTTCGCGCAAGCGTCAACCGCTTCACAAGCTTTAATTGCGACTTCCATAATTCCAGTATGGCCAACCATGTCACCATTTGCGAAGTTTAAACAAACGAAATCAACTTCACCTTTGTTCAATTCTGGAACAAGAGCATCAGCCAGTTCGTAAGCGCTCATTTCTGGTTTTAAATCGTAAGTTGCTACTTTTGGAGAGTTTCTTAATATTCTAGATTCGCCTTCAAAAGGAGTTTCTCTTCCTCCAGAGAAGAAGAAAGTTACGTGAGGATATTTCTCTGTTTCAGCAATTCTGATTTGTTTTTTGCCAGCTTTTTCTAAAACCTCACCAAGAGTTTCTGTGATATTATCTTTATTGTAAACCACTTTTACGTTTTGATATGTCTCGTCGTAGTTTGTCAATGTTACATAATATAAGTTTAGCTTGTGCATGTTTTGCTCGTGGAAATCTTGCTGAGAAAGTGCTTCAGTAAGTTCGCGCCCTCTATCTGTTCTGAAGTTAAAGAAGATTACAACATCACCTTCTACAATAGTTGCAAGAGGTTTTGCATTAGCATCAACCATAACAACTGGTTCGATGAATTCGTCAGTAACGTCTTTTTCATAGCTTTCCAAAACACTAGAAACGGGATTTGTTGATGGAGTTCCAACACCGTTTACTACAAGATCGTAAGCTAATTTTACACGTTCCCATCTTTTATCACGGTCCATTGCATAGTAACGACCAATGATAGAAGCGATTTTTACAGGAGTATCTTTAATATAATCTTCAAGATCATGAATATATTTTGCTCCAGATTTAGGGTCAACATCTCGGCCGTCTGTAAAAGCGTGAATGTAAACTTGATCCAAACCATACTCTTGAGAAGCATCGATTAATCCGCGAAGGTGTGAAGTATGTGAGTGAACACCACCATCCGAAACTAATCCTAAAAAGTGTACTTTCTTATTGTTGTCTTTAGCGTAAGTAAAAGCATCAATCAAAACTTGCTCTTTTGCTAATGTTTTATGCTCTACAGCTAAATTTATTTTGGCTAAATCTTGGTATACAATTCTTCCTGCACCCAGATTCATGTGTCCAACTTCGCTATTTCCCATTTGTCCTTCTGGCAAACCAACATTTAATCCGTCAGTTCTAAGTTGTGCACTTGGGTAGTTTTTATAAAGACTGTTTATAAAAGGAACATTTGCATTGTCTATTGCAGATACTTTAGGGTCAGGAGATTTTCCCCAACCGTCTAAAATCATAAGGATAACTTTTTTGTTCATTACTTTTTGTTTTCTACAAAGATAAGTCATTTCTAAAAATAGGTAAGAAACGATTGTTACATTTATATTTAATAAAATGAAGCTCGATAAAAAATATTAATTTAATCGCAGAAGCCTTTATTTTTTAAAATTAATTCACCCTAAGCTCTTTTTCTGACTTTATTTTTGACGGCGTTGTAGTCAATAAAATATTTTACACTAATAGAAAAAATATGTTTTAGAGCATCATTATTTAATAATCCTGCAACATTATGTCTGTAGTCTTTATCAATAACTCGTTCAAAATTAGTCGCATTATTTCGGTACAAAGCAGAAAGCTGACTACCTGGGGCAAACCACCAAGAATAAGATAAATCGGCATTCCAAGAATAAAAACTTGAATTTTTATTGTTGGTATACTGCGGATAAGGATTAAGATCTCCATTTGAATCTAAAATTAGAATGTCTTTATTATCGGCATAAGACCAATATTGACGGACAGCTAAATTTATTGTCATGGCACTGTTTACAGCATATTTGCCTCCTAAAGTATTAGAATAAGTGATAACATTTCTATTTGCAAAAATAATATCGTTTGGAGTTGTTGCATTATTGTCGCTATCAATTTGATCGATATAACCTTTATTGTTGTTTTTTCTAATATAACTAAAGAAGTAGTTTAGCAAAAGCTTATCGCTGAAACGATATCTCGGACCAATATCAAAACCATATGTAAGACGATCAGATTGGTCAAATACATTAAAAGTGCCATTTAAATCTATTGCAAACTTATGATTGTAGTTGGTAGAAATGCTTCCCCAAGTGTCTATTCTTCTCGGAATTGCAACATATCTGTTCGCAGCACGCGGTTCATAATAATCGTAAGTTTCTAACGGATAAAAAGTAATTCCGGTTCCGTAATAGTTGTTTTTTACGGTTGTAAGGTTTAAATTGGCATTGACGCTATTATCCTGTAGTTTTCCAGATTCTTTATTGAATTCGGTATACATATTATAATTAATCCTAAAAGTATTAAAACGTTTCGTTGGATTTAGGATTCTATAATTGGCATTTCCGTAAAAATTATAATAATTAGTGTAGAAATTAATACCCAAATCATTGGGATCGTAATCTTTTGTAACAAAATCTGAGCCTATGCTATATCTGTAGTTTCCGCTCGTTTCGGCCAAACCAATTGTAGAATAAACCCCGTTTTTGTCTTGAATATCGTTTATCATACTGTATTTAACATTTCCATACAAGCTATAGGTATTTGCTTTGGTGTTTAAGTCCCAAGCTAAACCAGTGACATTTGCATCTCTAACGTGGCCATTTCGAGTTACATTGGTATTGATAAAAGTAACCGACGAGTTTTTTCTAAAACGCTGGTCCAAGACCAATACATTATAATTCGTAAGCGGTTCAACGATTACTTGTCTCGTTTCGCCACTTTCTGTGTTTTTTATAGTAGCAAAAGTTTTTTCCGTCACAGCATTTAGAACTCCAATTCCGAGTCCGTCTTTTGTTCTTCCCGATAATTTTAAGGCGTTCACCAAATTTACAGCAGCGGGCAATTCTGTAATTTCTTCATTTTCATTTAGCGAAGGATCAATTGATGGTGCGCCTCCAATTCTTCGTGAATAAAATATATTCCCTTTGCTAAATAAGTCCGTCCCTTCTGTAAAAAAGGCTCTATTTTCGTTAAACTGCTGTTCAAAAGGACCAAGATTTAAAATCTGATCGTCATATTTTGTCTGTCCAAAATCTGGAATTAAAATAGCATCAACAGTAAAAGCATCTGTTATGCCGTATTTAATATCCATTCCTCCTTTAATTGTTCCGTATGTTTTTTGTCCGTCAGAAGCATTCAGATAATAAGAAGCATAAGGCATAAAAAACAAACGAGTAGGAGGTTTTATGTTTTCAATTCCTTCTAAAGTTCCTGCTTGCTGCGTAAAAGTACCAATCTTTCTATCGACAAAATTCCAAGTATATTTATAGCGATCGCGTTTGATTTCTCTAAAGAAATTAATTCCCCAAATTTGTTTGTTTTCTCCAGAAAAGCGTAGAGCTGAATACGGAATTTTCATTTCAACAATCCAACCGTTTTCTGTCAAAGAAGCTTTACTGATCCAAACAGCATCCCAAGAATAATCTTCCCCATTTGCATCGGTCATAATGCAATCACCTTGAACATCGGCTGCAGAAACATAAAACATAAAATCCTGCTGTCCGTCATTAAAACCATTTATAAAGACGCCAAAAAGATCTGCTGTTCCAAAATTATCACGCTGCGAGATTTCTTTTAGAATCTTAGATGGTTCATTGTCATACATCATTGCGCCAATATAAATTGCATCATTATTATAAATGACTTTAACTTCGGTACGTTTCTCGTACGGAATAGCTTTACCATTGTCTGGTTCCAGCATGATAAAATCTGTGGCAATTGGCACATTTTCCCAAGCAGGTTCGTCTAGTTTTCCATCAATAGAAATAGTATGAGAAGTTACTTGCGCCTGAATTGATTTTTTCTGGCCATAACTCAACATGGAGCATAATAGAAAACTGAGGAAAATAATTTTTTTCATTGAATTTTTTGATGCGAAATAAATGGCAAATGTATTTTTTATAGAAGCAATAGACTAAATTTTATTCTATTTGTTACAGTTTATATTTCAAGATTTCCATTTTTGTTCGTATTTTTTTAAGAAAACGGGTTAAAATGTTATGAATTTAACTATAAGATAAAATCTTACAGAAATAGTGTTTTTTATGTTAATAATGTTAAAGTTTAAGTAAAAAAGGCCTGAAAATCAGGCTTATATTTTGCAAGGTGTGATTTTTTTATATTTTTGCGATACCCAAATTTTTGTTTAACCTAAAGAAATTCAATGATTTACAAAATTTATCCGTTATTTGTGTTTTTGCTATTGTCTTTTGGAAAAGATTCAAAAAACACAGCCGATCTTAAAAAAAATGCCACTGTAAAGACGATTGCTAAAGTCGAAAAAGTTACAGTAGATTCTAAAATCGAGAGCGTTTATAACTCGCTAAATTCAAACAATTTTAAAATGCCTGAATTTAAAACTTTCACAGAAGCTTTAAAAGGATTTTATTTATTGAAAGAAAGAGGAGTGATCAAGAAAAATATCTTAACACTAATTGATTTTAGTTTGTCATCAAACACTAAGCGTTTGTGGGTGATCGATTTAACTAGTAATACAATTTTGTTTAATTCTCTTGTAGCTCACGGAAGAAATACTGGAGAAGAATTTGCTTCAGCATTTTCAAATCTTAATTCATCATTTAAAAGCAGTTTAGGATTTTATGCGACTGGCGAAATTTATCAAGGAAAACATGGTGCTTCTTTGCGTTTAGATGGTTTAGAAAATGGCGTAAATGACAACGCTCGCGAAAGAGGTGTTGTAATGCACGGCGCAGACTATGTGTCTGAATCTTTCATCAGAGATCATAAAAGATTAGGTAGAAGCCAAGGCTGTCCTGCAGTTCCAGTTGAATTGACAAATGAAATTATTCAGTTAATAAAAGACAAATCGTGTTTATATATTTACCATCCATCAAGAAGTTTCGAGATGGAAGAGAGGTTAATTTCTTAATTTCGCATATAAATCCGAATCTAAATCATAAATATCAGCTCTGAAAATGAGCTGATTTTTTTTGCTCCATGCTGTCCAATACCATTGGTACAAAGCATACTTTTTGGTAATCTTAAAACTCATGGTTGTTTTACTTGCAATAATAGTGTCAATTCTGTCTTGAGGCCAATTTCCGTCAACATCTAATATGTGTTGAGCCAATTCCAGCGGATTTTCAACGCGAACACATCCCGAACTCATAGAACGATTATTGCGTCCAAAAATACCTCGGTGATTTGTATCGTGCAGATAAACACTGTGATGATTTGGAAACAAAATTTTCATTAATCCCAACGAATTATCATAACCAGGACTTTGTACATAACGATAATTGTTGGGTTTGTTTTCATTCCAAGCCATTGGAGAAACTACTTTTCCAGAAGTATCATAAATCGTAATATTTTTATTAGCCAAATAATTGCGATTTCTTTTCATTGCTGGAACAACATCTTCTTTTAGAATTGTTGGAGGAACAGTCCAAGTCGGGTTAAAAACAACTGTTTTTAGGTAAGAAGTAATAATTGGTGTTCTTCTTTTGCTAGTTCCAACTACAACATTTCTAACCAAAGTTGTATCATTACTTTCAACAACATTTAAGCTGTAATCAGGAATGTTTATAATAAAATAGTTTTCAGCTAATTCTGACGGATACCATCTCCAACGCTCCAAATTAGCAATTATCTGTTTTTTTCTATCTTCCTTAGAATGGTTTAAAGCGCGAATAGTTCCAGCTCCAATAACTCCATCTGAAGCTAAACCGTGCCTTTCTTGAAATCTTTTTACAGATTCGAATGTTTTTTTGTCGTAAATCTTTGTAAGACTATCTTTTCCAGACATGTCGTTCCAATACAAAAGCCTTTTTTTAATATTAACTAAAGCAGGATTTGTATCGTTTAAAACGATTTTATCGACAGATTCAATAGTTTTTACATTGTCATCTGGAAAAGTATTTATGATTTCAAGTGCTTTTAGTAACTCTTTGTAAATTTGAGTTTTAGGTTGAATGTTCTCAACAATGCTGTCTAGTTTGTTTTTGTTGAATCCTTTAATTAATACAGAATTTACATCAAACTCTTTTTCATCTAAATCCCAGTTGGTGTATAATTTTTTGGGGTCTAACTTTCCCTTATATAAATGATTTAAATATTTTTCAAAATTATAAGTCAGCAAAACATCATAAGAAGCCAAGTCTTTATCGCTGAGTGAAGCAATTTTACTCTCGAATTTTTTAAGTTGAGATATTTTGTAATCCTCTGGTTCTAAGCCCAATTTATCTGATTCTTCTAATTGTGATAAAACAAAAGTTCTCTTTTTAAGATTTCCCCATATTGTCTGATTTTCAGACCCTATATAAAATTGTTTTAAAGTTTCGCTTTTATAAGTGCCAATTATTGCAGTATCAATTTCAACTTTTCTTTCATCAGTAAGTATAATTGCTGGTACCGTTTTTTTTATAATAGGTGTAAGTTTTGGGCTTTCTTTTTTGCAGCCCACAAAAAGACATATTACTACTAAAGAGTAAAATTTTTTCATTTTATAATTTTTTAAACATCAAATAATGTTCGCCAACATCTTTAATATCAAATGCTTCACCTTGGGGCTGGTAATTCATTTTTTGATAAAAGCCTACAGCGGCTGTTCTGGCGTTAAACCAAATCAAGTCGACTTTGTTTTCATTGCAGTAGGTTTCGCAATGCTTTACCAAAGCTTCTCCAAATCCTTTTTTCTGATGAGTGTCTAAAACAGCCATTCCGCGAATCTGCGCTTGATTTTGTGCGGCAAATATAGTGTTGATTTTTTCAAATAACGAAATAATTCCTATTAAATCTTCATCATCAAATAAACCAAAATGATGAGTAGTCTCTAAATCATCTCCTTCAAACATGCAACTTTCGATAGGTTTTCCTTTTCTTAAAACAGGTTGGCGAACAGCATAAGTCTCTTTTGATGGAATTTCTTTAATTGTGATCATAATTTTTTTAAAAATATTGCATTTATAACTTTTTAATTTTAAATCAGTTATAAAAAAATGTTGTTTTTCATTAATTTTTTTTGCTCAAAAGCTTGTTTTGAACTGAACTTTCTTTCTATATTTGCACAACCAATGCGAAAGTAGCTCAGTTGGTAGAGCTCCAGCCTTCCAAGCTGGTTGTCGCGAGTTCGAGCCTCGTCTTTCGCTCTAAAAGTAAACACGTTTTACTTTTGTGAAAATAAATTTTTTGATTTTTATTTTGTTTTAAAAATTAAATTTTTTAAGTTTGCACCCGATTAATGCGAAAGTAGCTCAGTTGGTAGAGCTCCAGCCTTCCAAGCTGGTTGTCGCGAGTTCGAGCCTCGTCTTTCGCTCTTCAAAAGCCTCAAACATTGTTTGGGGCTTTTTGTTTTCTATTCTTTTTAAAAACCATATAAGTGATTTAAGTTGAAGTAAGTTTTTGAATTTAGCTTTTAAATGAACTTATATGACTTATATGGTTTTAAAATTATTTCAGATTGCTTAAGTCGCTTTCTGTTTCTAACTCTGTCGGAATTTCGTTTTGTCTGAATAAACGAGCGGACAAATCTCCTTTTAAAGTGATTTTTTCGCCTTTAACTTCTAACCAGCTTCCTTCTCTTAATCCTAAAACTGGAATAGAATTGAATGCATGAAACTCTTTAATTCTGGTTTCGCGAGTTTCCCCCATGTATTTAGATTGTAAATCGGCATCTAAATAATGCGGATTTAAGTTGAATGGAATTAATCCTAGAGTTTGAAAGCTTGGCGGATAAATAATAGGCATGTCGTTTGTGGTTTGCATCGACAAACCGCAAATATTGCTTCCTGCACTAGATCCAAGATAAGGAGTTCCGTTTTTTACAGTTTCAGAGAGTAACTGCATAATATTGTTTTTGTAAAGTTGAGTAACTAGTAAAAAAGTGTTGCCTCCGCCTGTAAAAATTCCTTCTGCATTTTTGACCGCGTCTTGCGGATTTTCAAATTCGTGAATTCCTTTAACATCAATGTTGATTGTTGCAAAAGCTTCAGTCGCTTTTTTTGTGTATTCGTCATGCGAAATTCCACTAGGACGCGCATACGGAATAAATAAGATTGTTTTGCAGTTTTTAAAATGTGTTTTTAGCGTAGGCAAAATATATTCTAAGTAGTTGCCTCCGTGCAAGGTAGAAGTGCTTGCAATAATAATGCTTTTCATGGTTTTTAAACTCAAATTTTGTTTGTTAAAGATATTAAAAACTCTGTTTTTGTTTAAGTTTTTAATGGTTTAATTAACATATTTTTACCAAGTTCTTAATATTAAATTTGGAAGGACTTGAGATATTTTTACCGTTTTAAGAATATTTCTAATTTATTTTATTTTGTTTCAAAAAATTACTTGTTTTTTAATTGTCGTGGCGAGCCAAGCTTGTTGGTCTCAAAGTCAGGATCGTTCTGTTTTTAATGGTAAAGTAGTTTCGAATACCTCCGATTTAGAGGGTATTTATGTAATTAATGCACAAACAGAAGAAACAGTAATGACAAATTCATCTGGATCTTTTTCTATTTCAGCAAAAGAAAATGATGTTCTGGTTTTTTCTTCGATAAGCTTTAAAGAAAAACGAGTTTTGCTGAAACAAGAGGATTTTTCAAACCTTAATTTTACGGTTAGCCTTAGTATGGTAATGTATCAATTGCAAGAAGTTGTTGTGAGACGATATGACAATATTAATGCTGAAAGTTTAGGGATAATTCCTATGGGGCAAAAGAAATATACTGCAGCAGAGCGCAAATTGCAGACCGCAACGGCATTAAATCCGACAGCAAATAGCGATTCAACGGCTGAAGGTTCTCTTATGGCTGGAGGTTCTATTTCTGCAGATCCTTTGCTGAATTTTTTCTCAGGAAGAACTGCTATGCTTAAAAAAGAAGTTGCAGTTGAGAAAAAGGAATTTTTCATGAAACTTTTGGAAAATATGTTTAGTCTGGACCATTTTATTGATCGATTAAAAATTCCAGCAGACTATGTGAAAGGTTTCGAATATTATGCTATTGAGAATGATAAATTTACTGTTATTTTGAATTCTAAAAATAAAACTTCTACAGAGTTTCTTTTAGGAGAATTGGCTGTAAAGTATAAAGAAATGATTGCTGGTGAGGGGAAGTAGGTTTATATCGATTATTGTTTTTTTTGTTTTTGTTCAGATTGGTTTTGGGCAAAATAATGGTGCTAAACTTTTGGTAGGAAAGGTACAGGAGCAGTCGACTCCGGTTGAAGGGGTAAATATTATAAATAACGCGACACAAGCAGCTACGATTTCAGATTTTGATGGTAATTTCTCGATTGCAGTGCGCGAAGGAGATGTTTTGGTTTTTTCCGCTGTAAATTTAGAGCCTGTTAAACGTCGAATATCTGCAGAAGATTTGACTGTTAGTTCTTTAGTTGTAAAAATGACTGCTAAAGAAGTTGAATTAAAAGAAGTAGTAGTTAATGAAAATGCTAACATAACGGCTGAAAATTTAGGGATTATTCCCTACGGGCAAAAAAAATATACACCTGCTGAGCGAAAAGTTTATACCGCCACTTCAACTTCGATTGATAAGCTTTTGAACAAGATTTCGGGACGAACTGCAATGCTAAAAAAAGAGGTCAATGTAGAGAAAAAAGAAATGCTTTTTAGAAAGTTAGAGTATCTTTTTGATGAGAATTATTACACAGATCGATTGAAAATTCCGGTAGATGATATTAAAGGATTTCAATTATTTTGTGTCGATGATACTGAATTTGCTGTATCTTTGAATACTAAAAACAAAACAATGAGTATGTTTTTAATCACAGATCTAGCAAGAAAATATCTAACAATTCTCGAAAATGAAAAATAAATTAGGAGTACTCGTTGTCTGCTTATTTTGTCAATTTGTATTAGGACAAAACGGTTTTAGGAAACCATTACACGGTCAGGTTATAAATGATTTTTTAGCCATAGAAAGTGGTTATGTAATGAATATCAATGCAAATGTTAGGACATTTATTGGTGCTGGCGGTTTGTTTGATATTGTTGCGCAACCAAAAGATACTTTACTATTCTCTGGCCTCACATTTCAATCAAAAAAAATAGTTTTAACTGAAAAAGATTGTGCTGAGATTCTTTTGAAAGTAAAATTAGATTTGGTTAACAATCAGCTTAAAGAAGTTGTTGTTCATAAAGAATTAAAAGTAAAAGCGTTACAAGGTGGTTCGCAGAAGTATGTAGATATGCAGTTTGAGGACGATAACCAGTCTACAGCGAAAAATAATGCAATGATGTCGGATCAGACTATAAAATATGGAACTGATTTTGTTCGAATTTTTAAAGATGTCAAAAAACTTTTGAGTAAAAAAGACGAAGTAAAAGACGAAGAAGTTACAGATATTGCTTTTGTAGAATATGCTAAAGACAATTTTAAAAAAGACTTTTATATTAAGACGCTTAATTTGAAAGATGATGAAATTGAACTTTTCTTAATGTACTGCTCAAACGATCCTCGTTCTAAACAATTAGTAGATCCAGATCAGAAGTTTCAATTAATGGACTTTATGATTAATAAGAATAAAGATTTTAAGAAAGCTGAGGCTACTCAAAAATGAAAAAAAGTTAATTTTCCCTTTGCTGGGGCTTTTGTTTATATTGTCTTCTGCATTTGCTTTTCATAAATTTTATGTAGGTGTTTTTCAAGTAAATTATGCGGCAGAAAAGAAGATGCTACAAATTACTTCCCGCATTTTTATTGATGATTTGAATAATGCAATGGAAAAAAAGTATCACAAAAAGACGTTTGTTGGTACAAGTAAAGAGACTCCAGCAGATGTTGAATTATTAAAAAAATATTTATCAGAACACTTTTTAATTAAAGTAAACGGGCAATCAAAAGTGATAACTTTTTTATCTAAAGAAGTTGAAGCTGACGATGTTTTGGTGTGTTATTCTAGAATTAAGGATATAGATAAGTTTAAAACACTTGAAATTTCAAATACGATTTTGGTAGATTGGAATTCAGAACAGCAAAACATTACACATATTTCAGCATTTGATACCAAAAGAAGTGTTCTTTTTACAGAATCTTCAAGGAAAGAATTGTTAAAATATTAATGTATTGGTAAAATTAATGTTTTAATTACTATTTTCACAGCCTAAAGAAATTACCATTAAATTTTTATGAAAAAACTTTCATTATTATTACTTTTTCCTGCAATGTTAGTGGCGCAGGAGAAAGCAACAACCACACCTGCTAAACAAGAAGGTAAGTACGATACCAACAAGTTTAGCCAAATGTACGATTTGTTGGCAACTCCAAACATGTTTCGTACGGCTTCTGGAGCTCCAGGGCCAGCTTATTACCAACAGCAAGCAGATTACAAAATTGATGTTGAATTAGATGATAAAAATTCAAAATTAAGCGGGTCTGAAACAATTACCTACACTAATAATTCGCCAGATAGTCTGGAATATTTGTGGGTGCAATTAGATCAAAATCAAGCAAGAGCAAATACACAAAGCACATTGGCGGAAAGCGATAAAATCAGTCAGGTTCTTGCGCTTGATGGCTTTTCTTCTAAATATTTGAAAAAAGATTTAGAGCGCGGTTTTAATATCGAGCAAGTTAAAGATGTTAAAGGAAATCCGATGTCTTATACGATCAATGAAACGATGATGCGTATTAATTTGACTTCGCCTTTAAAACCTGGAGAGAAAATTTCTTTCTCAATCAAATGGTGGTACAATATCAACAATTATAGAAAAGAAGGCGGTCGTTCAGGATATGAACTATTCGAGAAAGACGGTAATAAATTATATGTAATTGCACAATTCTATCCAAGAATGGCGGTTTACAATGATGTTGAAGGATGGCAGAACATGCAATTCTGGGGAAGTGGAGAGTTTGCGCTTCCTTTTGGAAACTTTGATGTAAATATTACAGTGCCTGCAGATCACGTAATCGATGCAACTGGAGAATTGATGAACAGAAGCGAAGTATTTACAGCTGAACAAGTAAAAAGATACGAGCAAGCACAAAAATCATTTGACAAACCTGTTGTTATTGTAACACAGGCAGAAGCAGAGGCGGCTGAAAAAGGTTTCTCTGACAAGAAAAAAACTTGGAAATTCAGTGCTAAAAATGTTCGTGATTTCGGAATTGCTTCTTCTAGAAAATTCATTTACGATGCAATGGCTGTAAAATTGAATAATAAAGTGGTAATGGCAGAGTCTGTTTATCCAAAAGAAGCAAATCCGCTTTGGGGAGAAACTTCAACAATGACTGTTGCACATACTTTAAAAAGCTATTCTGCACATACTTTTGATTATCCTTATCCAAAAGCAGTTTCTGTTTCTGCAGAAGATCAAGGAATGGAATATCCGATGATTTGCTGGAATTTTGGTCGTCCGGACGAAAATGGAGTGACTAGCAAAGAGGTGAAAAATGGAATGATTGGTGTTGTTATTCACGAAGTAGGGCATAATTTTTTCCCAATGATCGTAAATTCAGATGAGCGTCAATGGACTTGGATGGATGAAGGTTTGAACTCATTTTTAGAGTATTTAGCAGAACAGGAATTAGATCCAACTTTCCCTTCAAGAAGAGGACCAGCTAAAAATATTGTTCCTTACATGAGTGGTGATCAAAAGTTTTTGGAGCCAATTATGTCAAACTCTGAAACAATTCACCAATTTGGAAATAATGCTTACGGAAAACCAGCTACAGGTCTTAATATTTTAAGAGAAGTAGTTATGGGAAGAGAATTATTCGATCATGCATTCAAAACGTATGCAAACAGATGGAAATTTAAGCACCCAACTCCAGAAGATTTCTTTAGAACAATGGAAGATGCTTCTGCAGTAGATTTAGATTGGTTCTGGAGAGGATGGTTCTATTCTACAGATTTTGTAGATATTGGAATTAAAGATGTAAAACAATATTATGTTTCTGATACTCCGACGACAGATATTAAAGATGTAAAAGTGAGAAAAGGACGTTTTGGATTCGAAAAAGGGCCATTTGTTTACTTGGTTGCCGGAGATAATGCAGAAGTAAATAGCTCTAAGAAAAAAGCTTTAAAAATAGAAGATTTCAAGCCTTTGGCAGATTACGTAGATCAGACTTTTACAGCTGAAGAAAAAGCTTCTATTAAATCTCCAAAGTATTTCTACGAAGTAGAATTTAATAAACCAGGCGGAATGATTATGCCTATTTTAGTTGAGATTACTTATGAAGATGGTTCTAAAGATAATTACAAATACCCAGCGCAAATCTGGAGAAAAAGTAATGATACAGCTAAGAAGGTTTATGCTACTACAAAAGCAATTAAGAGTATTCAAATTGACCCACAATTGCTAACAGCAGATATTGATGTAACCAATAACTCTTGGCCAAAAGTAGAAACAAAGTCGAAATTTGACTAAATAGAATAAGGATTAGAATGAAAAGTTCATCAGGTTTAAAAGCTTGATGAACTTTTTTCTTTTTAGGAAATGCATTTTAAAGGACTTTTTAAGTTAATTTTAAAACACTAACCTGAAAAGTTTAATATCTTTGCGACAACAAAAATAAAAGTTATGTTTGGTATAGGAGGAGGAGAATTAGTTTTCATACTGTTTATAGTGCTAATGCTTTTTGGTTCTGATAAAGTGCCAGAAATTGCGCGTACAATGGGGAAAGCAATGGCTCAATTAAAAAATGCAACTAATGATATTAAAAGTGAAATTCAGAAAGGGGCAGAGGCAAATGGTCTTGATGCGAAATCTTTGAATGATCTTACAGGAAATATCAATGCAGAAATTAATAATGCAAAATCTAATTTACTTGGAGATACAGGAAACCTTTTAGGAGATACTGCAACTGAAATAGAAAAAGTAAAAGAAGATATTGATAACCTTTCTGGACCTATTAAACGCCAAATGTAATGCTTGAAAAAATACAGGAATTAGATAAAGAACTTTTAATCTTTCTTAATGGATTAGGCTCTGAAACATTCGATAAATTATGGCTTATTATAACCAATCAGTTGTATTGGACGCCATTTTTCTTATTTCTATTCTATCTTATTTATAAAAAAATAGGAGGAAAACAAACCCTGTATTTATTGTTTTTTATTGCTATTCTGATTGCTTTTACAGATCAGACTTGTAATTTATTTAAACATACTTTCCAGCGTTTGCGACCATGTAATGATCCTGAAGTAAATACTATTATTCGTGTTGTTCAAGTTAGGCAATCATATAGCTTTTTCTCAGGGCATGCAGCTAACACGATGGCGGTTGCGACTTTCTTATTTTTGATTTTAAAACGTTACTTTAAATATTTAGGATTCTTATTTCTGTGGCCTTTAATCTTTGCTTACAGTCGAATTTATTTAGGATTGCATTATCCAGGTGATATTCTTACTGGGTATTTCTTTGGAGCACTCTTCGGATTTTTACTTTATTTAGTTTATAGAAAGTTAAAGCCGCAGTATTTTCCAGGATAGATTTTTTTTAAGGTGCTAAGATTCTGAGATACTAAGATACTAAGGTTTATATATTAATTGCCTCCAGCTTTAGCTGGAGGTTTTTTTATGGACAAATGAAAGGCTTTAGCCAAATTAAGATTACTTAATTTGGCTAAAGCCCTTTATTTTAGATTATGTTCCTCCAGCTAAAGCTGGGAGGCAACCCAATAGTATATTTTTAGTTTAAAAGCTTAGAATCTTAGAAACTTAGCATCTTTAAAAAGAACTTAGAACCTTAGCTCCTCATTATCTTAGAAGCAAAAACTTACAATACCCTCGAAACCGTCAATCCATCGCGAATTGGTAATAAAACCGTCTCTACTCTCGGATCATCTTTCAAAAGTTGATTGTATTCTAAAAGTACTTTTGTGCTAACATCGTTTGGATGAACTGGCTCCAGAATTTTTCCGCTCCACAAAACATTATCCGATAAAATGATTCCGCCTTTATTCATTTTTGGAACAATCATTTCCCAATAGTTCAAGTAGTTTTCTTTGTCAGCATCTATAAAAACCAAATCAAATTTTAAGTCTAAATCTGGAATAATATTTACGGCTTCACCTAAATGTTGAAAAATTTGTTTTCCCCAAGGAGACATATCAAAATATTTTCGTTGAAAATCAATCAATTCTTCTTTGATATCAATTGTATGTAATTTACCATTTTCTTGCATTCCTTCGCATAAGCATAAAGCCGCATAACCGGTATAAGTACCAATTTCGAGAATATTTACAGGACGAATCAATTTAGAAAGCATGCTTAAAACACGGCCTTGAAAATGACCGCTCAGCATTCTTGGCAAAAGTATTTTTTGATAGGTTTCTTTATTTAGTTTTGCCAGTAATTCTGGTTCTTTTTCAGAATGCTGTTCGATATAATCTTCTAGTTCTTGAGATATAAAATGCATGTTGTAGTATCTTGTAATTTGAAGACAAAAATACAAAAATATCTGCTTGCGATCGGGCATAAAAAAACCATTCGTTTTGCGAATGGTTTCTGTTAGGATTTAGATGAAGTTTATTTTTTCAAAGCCGCATCTACATCTTTAGCTGTTTTTACAGTTCCGTCTTTTGCGGCTTTTGCAGCATTTTCTACTTTTTCAGCTCCTTTTTTAGTAGCGTCTTTTACGTCAGTTGCTGTTTTCTTAGCGGCATTTTCAACATCATTTGCGGCTTTTTTAGTAGCATCTTTTACGTCTTGAGCTGCAGTTTCTGTCGCATCTTTTGCTTTAGTAGCGGCATTTTCGGCTTTGCTTACTGCAGTATCTTTTACTTCTTTGATATCTGTTGTTAGAGAATCAACTTTGTTGCCAAGAGTTAATTCGTCTTCCGCAGGTTTGTTTTCTTTTTTCTCGCATGATTGAACAGCGAATGCTAATAAAGCAATTACAGCTAATGTCAAAATTTGTTTTTTCATAATTTCAATTTTTTTAGGTTGATAAAACTTAAAGGTTAAATGGCTGAAAAATAAAATTACAAATTTTAAAATGATTGAGCTCTTTGTAAGATTATTTTTTCTTTTGAGAGCAAAACAATTCTTGTGCCAAATTTTGATTTTTGTGCGCTTGCTGTTTAATTTTTTTTTGCGAAAAATTAGTTTTTGTATAGACTGAAATTAATAACAATATCATCTTTAACTTTAATTAATCCCGCCATTTTTACGGGAGCTTCTAATTCAATATCAGAGAATTTTAAACTCAAAGTTCCTTGAATTTTGTCGTCGTTATTGTATAATATGAAATCTTTGTATTTTAATGTTTTGTCGGTAATATAAAAGTTTAGTTTGCATTTGTAATTTTTCCCACAAGGTTTTATATCACTAATGGAAACAGTACTATTCGGGAATTTCTTAACCTTTACAGTTCCTTGTAAATCTTTAGTCATTACTTTATTGCCGCAATCAAAATTCGACATTTTAATGTCGGTATTAAAAGTGTTTTTTTTGATTGAATTTACAAAGACTGTATCTTTTATAGCAAAGGTATTAGAGCAATTGTATTTGCCGACAGTTGATAAACCTGTGATTTCTATCTTTATTTTATTTATTACCACAGCCGTATCTTCTGGAAAAAAAGTGGGTTTAGCACTTCCTAATAAAAAGAACATTGCTAAACCCATAATTAATATTGAAAATCTTGTTTTCATTTTTTTTATATTAGAACGCAATGGTTGCTTCGAATACTAAACCTTCAAATTTACCACCATAAAAGTTGTTTAGATTTCCAGTAGCAGGATCTCCTGTAAATTGTGAGTAATCTTTATATTTTTGATTAACGTAGTTTAATTTAGCTAAAATGTTTTTAGTCATAAACCAACCAGCGCTTGCTTCAAATTTATCTACGGTAACCTTTTTAGCGTCAGCATTAGATAATTTTCCAGATACGGTATTGTATTTTCCTCCGATATAGAATTGTTCAGTTCCTCCAAATCTGTAAATAAGTTCTGAAGCATATTGATTAGCTGTACGTTTGTCGTCAGTACCGGCTTTATCACCTCCTGAAGCCAATTCGATTGTTCCGAAGAATTCAAGTCCTTTATATTTTACAAAAGGGTTAATCATGTATGTCGTAGCCCAATTTTTGAAATTAGGATTGAATGTTGCCTCTGGAGTAGATGTCTTACTAAAACTAGTAGCAACATCGGTTGTAGTTGTAGTAACAACACCGTTAGCATCGGTTTTAGTAATGGTATTTTTATAAGGATTATTATTCAATATACCCCAATAACCAAATCCTGATCTGTTAGCAGAATATATGTTTGCGTTACCAAGATTTGCATTATGATAAAGAGAACCAGTTAATCTTACTCTTAAATCTTCATTAAGTTGTTTGTCATAACCTAATTTAGCTAAGATTGAAGGACTATGCGTTGTATTAGTGTTTGGTCCGCTAGTATAAAAAACTTCTTCATTACTTTGATTTAAATTACCATTTGTAACACCTAACATGCTTACCAATCCGTCTCTGTTGTAGTAAACCTCCATACCCATTTCTGTAGTGAAAGAATACATGATGTTGTTTCCAACAAATGCATTTCGGATTGTATTACCATTATCAGAACCTCTGAAGTGAGCATCACCAAAATTGTTCTCCATTTGTCCAATTTTAATTGTAGCATATTTCATGAAATCAGCCAGGAAATCTTTTTTGATGAAGTCTAGTTTGTCAATTTGTAAGTATCCACCTTTTACATAAGAATCATTATGGTGTCTTGAAGCTAAATAAATATCTAAATTTACTCTTACCCCGTCAAACAATTGAGCACCAATATACATATCAGCAGCAGGAAGCGTAAAATTGTTTTCAGTATTCATTAAGCGATATCCTGAAATTGTTCTAGTGGTAGTTCCATTAGGAGTAGTAGTCGTAGTAGTAATGTTAGCAGGTTGATCGTTGAATGAATTTGTTGCTTGAAAATCCATGTTGAAAGCACCACCAAGATCAATACTAAGACCTTTAAATTCTCTAGTATCTTTTTGTACGTCAAAAACATTGATACCATCTTTTCCTCTAGAGATTTGGTTTTGCATGTTTCCAAAACTAACTTGTGCCTGAACAGCAAATGTGCTGATCAATGTAACGAATAGAATATAAATTTTCTTCATGGCGTTTATAAATTAAAGTTTAAATTAAATTTTATAGTCAGGTCTTGACCTGTTTTTATTGTCCCAAGCATTGCTGTCGGTGATTTCATTCCGAAATCTGTAAATGTGATTTTGTTGCTTCCTTGAAGATTTAATCCATTTGCGGTAACAGTAGTTTTTACAGTAGTTTTGTAAGCTTTGCTAACTCCAGCAATGGTATAAGTTCCAGTTAATTCCCAAGTTGTTTCATTTACTTTTTCAGCAGATTTAAGAACATATTTAATGTTTTTGTTTTTGTCTGTTTTTAAAGTCTCATAAGCCACTTTATCCATACTTTTTTTCTCACTTTTTACGCTTTCGGCTAAAAGAGTTACAGTCAAAGCTTCAATGTCGGTTAGTTTTCCGTTGGCAATATTTAATGATGCTGTTCCAGTTCCAGAAGTTGATTTCATTTCCCAGTCGTGAAGCGTAGAAGTACCCGCAACAGAAAAAGTTGACTTGCTGTCTAAAGCATATGATTTTTGTGCTGTTGCAAAAGAGCTGATTCCTAAAAATGCTGTTACAACGGCGAAAAGTTTTAATGTACTTGTTTTCATTTTTGTCATGTTTATATTATAAAAAATAAGTTAATAGTCGGCCAGTTTCTATTTAGTACTAAGAATGTTGTTTTTAACTTGTATCAAAGATCCTTCTATAAATCAGCTTTATACATGATAAAAATCATTGTTAAAATTTTATTAAATAGGTATTTAATAACTACAACGTTTTCATTTTCTATAGAATTGATCAGTTAAGCAAAAAGAGAAGCTTGATTTTATTGAATTGCTATTTTTTAACATTTAATTCGAAGAGATAAAATGTTAAAAATGAAGATTTTTTAACATCAAGATTTAGCTTAAAATAATATTGAAAATTACAGTTAGATCTTTTCCTGCTTTTACAACTCCCAAGGCAGCTTTTGGAGGTGTCATTTCAAAATCGCCAAAAGTAATTTGATTAGAACCTTGTAAAATGATGCTCCCTTTATTAGTAGTTACTTTTACCTGAGTTTTATATTCTTTACTCACTCCAGCAATAGTGTAAATTCCTGTTAGATTCCAAGTGTTGTCATCTATTTTTTCTGCAGATTTTAATACGTATTCAATATATTTATGTGTTTCAGTATCCATGGCCTCATAAGCTACTTTGTCCATGCTGGCTTTATAGCTTTTTAGGCTTTCGGCCAATAAGGAAACACTTAAACTATTTATGCTGGCAAGTTTAGAATCTTTAATAATTAAGTTAGCGCTTCCTGTTCCTTCTGTAGATTTCATTACCCAGTCGTGTACTGTAGAGGTTCCCGCTACTTCAAAAGTTGAGTTTGCAGCTATGCTATAATTTTTTTGAGCATTTGCCTCTAATGCCATTGTTGTAAAAATAATTGTCAGTAAAAATGATTGAATTGTTTTCATGTTGATAAAGTATAGGTTAATCATTCAAATCAGGAAGTTTTAAGATTCAATTAGTGGTTAAAGAATCAAAAGCTATCCTTATTTCTTAGACCAAAATTATCGCGCGCGCGAAGAACATGAAATGATAAAAATCATGGCTAAACTTTTATTAAATTATTATAGTAAAGAGTGCAAAGGCTTATTAATGCTATGGTTATGCCCATTCTAAGGAAATGAAGTTTTGTGTAAATATTTGTTTTTTAGTTTGTTGCGTGTTTTGGTTGAGAATGGCGATATTGGTTTTCTTGTTTTATTTTTTGAAAAGAAATCAAGAAAAAAGGAGGTAAAATGCTTTAAGTTTTAGAAAACACTGGAAATAAATTAACTTTGCGAACGATGCAAATGGAGAAAAAAGACATAAGAGCCTTATCAAAAGAACAGCTTCGCGATTTTTTTGTTGAAAATGGAGATAAAGCTTTCAGAGGAAATCAGGTTTACGAGTGGTTATGGAGTAAAGGCGCTCACAGTTTTGAAGACATGACAAACGTAGCAAAAGCTACAAGGTCTATGCTTGAAAATAATTTTGTAATCAATCATATTAAGGTTGACACAATGCAAAAAAGTAGCGACGGAACAGTAAAAAATGCCGTTAGACTTCATGATGGACTTGTAGTAGAGTCTGTTTTAATTCCGACTGAAACCAGAACTACTGCTTGTGTTTCTAGTCAGGTTGGCTGTAGTTTAGATTGCAATTTCTGTGCAACTGCAAGATTAAAGAGAATGCGAAATCTAGAGCCAGGCGAAATTTACGATCAAGTGCTAGCAATCGACAAAGAAAGCCGTTTGTATTACAATCATCCGCTTTCTAATATTGTTTTTATGGGAATGGGAGAACCTTTAATGAATTACAACAATGTCATTAAAGCAATCGACATGATTACTTCTGAAGAAGGTTTAGGAATGTCTCCAAAACGAATCATGGTTTCGACTTCAGGAATTCCTAAAATGATTAAAAAAATGGCAGATGATGACGTGAAGTTTAAACTAGCAGTTTCTCTACACTCAGCGATAGACGAAACGCGCGCTCGAATTATGCCTTTTAGTAAAAATTTCCCTCTAAAAGATCTGAGAGAGGCTTTAGAATATTGGTACAGAAAAACTAAAAGCAAAATTTCTTACGAATATGTGGTTTGGAAAGGAATTAACGACGATAAAGCTTCAGTTGATGCTTTGGTTAAGTTTTGTAAATATGTGCCTTGTAAGGTCAACTTAATTGAATATAATCCAATTGATGATGGTGAATTCCAACAAGCTTCAGAAGAATCAATTATGGCTTACATAAAAGCTTTAGAAAATATCGGGGTAGTTGTAAAAGTGAGAAGAAGTCGAGGAAAAGACATTGACGCCGCTTGTGGACAATTAGCGAATAAAGAAGCAGAATAATATTTGCTAAAAAATATTCCGTTAGGAATATCTCGTTGGTAGAAAAAAATATTCATAATGATAATTGTGTCCCATAGGGACATTTGATCGGTTTTTAACGATAAAAAAAAGCATTAAAAACGAGATAACAATTCTTGTTCTTAATGCTTTTTTACTGGACAAAAAGGATGTTTATTTTTTCAAATCTACTTCTTCAGTAACTCCGTCTTTTGTTACTTTTGCAAGCGTATCACACTCTCCGCTACCATAATCTATTGTTGCCGTAGCACCATTTTTAGTTATAGAAACAATTCCTTTTACTGCAAAAGATTTTCTGCAAGACGCATCAAACTCTAATGGAGTTGTAATTTCTGCCGAGAAAGTATCTCCGTTAGGGAAAGTTGTAGTGCCACTTCCGGTAATCATAAAGACATTATCATCCCAATCAAACCATGTGTCATAACCAGAAGTCATTTCTTTTGTTAAAGTTCCTTTTCTAGAATAAACTTTTCCATCATCAAAAGTAATAGTTAAATCTATAGCTGCTGTTGATACTGGGTGCGGCGTTACTAATAAATTGGTTTCTTTAATTGTTCTGACAATACTTTTGCTTCCCTGAATTTTTTTGCCATTATGATAAAATCCTTCAAAAGTATAGCTGATTGTTTGTGTAGAAGAAGTAAAATCGTTTGCAAAAGAAACAACCATTTTACCTTTTACTGTATTTCCGTTATTTAAAGTACAGCCTTCAACACCAAAATCTACTGTTTTTGTCCAAGTATTATTGGTCAAAACGGTAGTAATTGTAGCACAGCTAGGAAGATAATTTTTTATAGGTCCGCTTGGTTTTGAATTTACATTGAGCTGAGAGCTAAATTGATCTTCGGCAATATTAGTAACATCTTCTACAGAAGCATCGATTTTAGAGTTGGTTATAATCTCATCGTTGGTAATCGCCGCTGTCGATCCCGATCCGTCATTTGTTTTTTCATCAGAATTACAGCTGACGAAAAAAGACATAGTAATACAAGTACTAATTAATAAAAGCTTTGTTTTCATAAAATAATAATTTTGGGTTCTTTTAAGTTAATGAATTCAAATCAGTATTAGTTAGAGCTATTTTTGGAGTTTTTTTTTCAGGTTAAGGCATAAATTATTTAAATCCTAACCTAAAATACACAACGTATTTTTATTTAAAATAGTATATTTGGAGTCTAAATGAATATTACATCTCAAATAAAGCGTACCATTTTTAACGAGATGGAACTTTTCGAAAAAAAGTTCCATGAGTCGATGACTTCTAAGGTTGCCTTACTAAACAGAATCACTTATTATATCGTAAACCGTAAAGGAAAACAAATGCGTCCGATGTTTGTTTTTCTTACTGCAAAAATGGTTTCAGGCGGTACAGTAAACGAAAGAACCTATCGCGGAGCGTCAGTAATTGAGCTTATTCACACCGCTACTTTAGTACACGATGATGTTGTAGATGATAGTAATCGCCGTCGCGGATTTTTCTCAATTAATGCACTTTGGAAAAATAAGATTGCCGTTTTAGTTGGAGATTATTTATTGTCTAAAGGTTTATTGCTTTCTATTGATAATGGCGATTTTGATTTATTAAGAATCATTTCTGTTGCCGTTCGTGAAATGAGCGAAGGAGAATTGCTTCAAATCGAAAAAGCAAGAAGACTCGATATTACCGAAGATGTTTATTACGAAATTATCAGAAAGAAAACTGCAACGCTTATTGCCGCTTGTTGTGCGCTTGGCGCGAAAGCCGTAATTGAAGATGATGTACAGGTAGAAAACATGCGTAAATTCGGTGAATTGATAGGAATGGCATTTCAAATCAAAGACGATTTATTTGATTATAGTGAAGAAGCCATCGGAAAACCAACAGGAATAGATATTAAAGAGCAAAAAATGACATTGCCTTTAATTCACGTTTTAAATACTTGTACTCCACAAGAAAAAAAGTGGCTGATAAATTCTATTAAAAACCACAACAAAGACAAAAAACGCGTAAAAGAAGTGATTGCTTTTGTAAAAGATAATAATGGTTTGGCTTACGCCGAAAACAAAATGGTCGAATTCCAGCAGGAAGCACTTGCATTACTTCAAAACTTCGAAGATTCTGAGTATAAAGATGCGCTGACTTTGATGGTGAATTATGTTATTGAGAGAAAGAAATAACTTTTTAATTGAAAAATTGACTTTAAATATAAGATAAACAAAAACCTCTTTTAAAATTTTTAAAAGAGGTTTTTGTTTATAATGAAGCAAATTTTACTCTGCTGTTTCAATTTCTGTTTCGGATTCTGGTTTTTTCTTAAATTCATTGATAACGCCAAATAATGCCATCAAGCTAAATATTCCCCAGCCAATAGCCCAATATAAACTACTATTGGAGGAGTTTTTTTCTTTTTCCTTTGCTAATTCTGATTTTGGATTTGCAAGGTTAAAATCTGGGTCACCTTTAAGATAGTAAACAGTCAATTTGTTTGATTTTGGAAGGTCAACGTCAAAAGTATGTTCTCCTTCATAAGTGTTCCCATCCAAATCAAAATGATACCTAAATTTGTAAGTCTTCATTGGTATGCCAGCAATTTTAATCGTAGTCTCTTTATATTCATCATATAATTCCGCTTGGATTGTTGAATTGTCGAAAAGCATTTTTTCATAATTAGAGATTGCTTTGTTGTCTCCGCCTTTAATGTATTCAGTAGAGCAGTTTTTACAGCAAAAAACGGCAATAAAAAGAACTAGAATTGAGTAAAATTTGTCTTTCATTTAATTGGTTTTAGGTTTGTTTTTGGTAAATTTTTCGAAAGTAAATATAATAGATTTAATACGTAAATGTGTATTAATTAGAAAAACTTGCTTTAATAACGTTTAAGGAAATTCTCAATGTATTTAAGAATGCTTAGAGATTAGTATGTCTTATGTGAGAAGTTTACTTAAGTTTACATTAATAAGAGCCAATAACCCAATCTCGTTTTTGGAATTTATTTTTTTGAAAATTTTTCATACTTCATGCAACCATTTCAAATCGACAATCGTCTATGCTAATAGAAGTCTATTTCTAAAACCAAAACCAAAAGCTTATTAATGAAAATTATACCATTGCATCAAGAAGAAACCAAAATCATAAAGCTGGCTGTCGAGAACAATCGTCAGGCACAGCAGCAGATTTATGGTAAATATTCTTCTAAAATGTTAAGTGTGTGCCGTCAATATATAAAAGACATTCAATTAGCAGAAGATGTAATGATAACGGCTTTCATGAAAGTGTTTACAAATTTGAAAAACTTTGAACACAAAGGAAGTTTTGAAGGTTGGATCCGCCGAATTATGGTTAACGAATGCATTTCCTACTTAAGAGTTCAGAAAAAAGTAAAATTTGCCGAAGATGAGTTTTTTGTAGAAGAAAGCTTTAATGAAATTGACAGTCATTTTACCGTAGAACAGATTCAGTATTTAATTGATGCTTTGCCGGACGGCTATAAAATGGTTTTCAATTTATATGCAATTGAAGGTTACAAACACAATGAAATTGCCAAGATGTTAGGAATTAATGAAGGAACATCGAAATCGCAATTATCGCACGCCAGAAAAATGTCGCAAACACAAATTACTATTTTAAAAAACAAGATAATGGAACCGAATAATTTTGAAAAGGATTTCCGTGAAAAGCTAAATCAACGCGAAATAGAACCAAGTAACAAAGCTTGGGATCGATTGGATGCGATGTTGAGCGTGACAGAAGAAAAGAAACCTAAGAAAAGCAAAAAATGGCTTTATATCGCAAGCAAGTTTTGTAGGGTTTTTATTGGTCGGCACAATCTATTTTAATCGTTCCGAAACTGTAGAAATTAAAAAGAATACACCAATAGTTTTAGAACAAAAAATAAATAAAGACACTTTAAATGTAGTAGGAGTAAATAAAGATGAGGTTATAAATATTAATAACCATAATCCGAAACGAATAATGAAACATGTTCAAGCTGTTGTTGAAATTCATAATCAAAACAAGAATTCAGAACAACTTGCAAGTAAAGTAGAGTCTTCAATTAAGGATGATTTAAAAGGAGATAGTGCAACAGTTAGTTCTTTTGAAAATAAGAATCACCAATCTGAAAATAAAAGCAAATACATTTCGGCAGAACAATTATTGGCAGAAGTTAATGGTAAAGTCGAAACAAAAACTACTGACGAAATAATTAGAAAAAACAGAAAAAGCGGTTACAGTAAATCCTAACGATTTGCTTTTAAATGCCGAAACAGAATTAAATCAATCTTATAGAGAGTCTGCGCTAGATAAATTTAATAAAAATTTGAAAGCTGTAAAAAGTGCTATAGCAAATAGAAATTACGAAGAATAAATAAAGAATCATCAATCATCAATCAAAAAACGAAAATCATGCAAAAAATTATATTAATTACAATGATGATAGTTGCTTTGGCAACTAAATTATCAGCACAAGAGAGTGGCAGTTATAAAAAAGTTTTAGACTGGACTTATTGGCAACATGACCCTGTAAAATATGAAATGAGTTTTGAGAAAAATCCGGAATCTACCGATCAAAATATCTTTACAATAAAATCAGTTCAAAGTAAAATTAAAGGTTTTGGGAGTCTTACGAAAACCATAAAATCTAATTTATATCAGGATAAAACGCTTAAAATGACTGCTTATGTAAAGACAGAAAATGTAAATTCATGGGCTGGACTTTGGATGCGTGTCGATTATTATTCAGCTCGCGTACTTGCTTTTGATAATATGCAGAACAGACCTATAAAAGGTTCAACTAATTGGACAAAATATGAAGTTGTTTTATTTGTGCCAAAGGATGCAACATCAATTTCTTATGGAGTTTTATTAGACGGAACTGGCCAAATTTGGTTTAAAGATGTAAAACTTGAAGTGGTAGAAAATACTGTTCCAGAAACTGGAGAAAATAAAGGACGAGATCCTAAAGAAATTTCATTTGAAGTAAGGGCAAAAGCGATTGCTGATCAAATTACAAAAATAACAGATGACGAAAAGAAAGCTTTAAAAATAGAAGTAGATTCATTAGATAATCAAGTCTCAAAAGGAATAATTTCTAAAGAAAAAGGAGAAGAACTTAAATTAAATAGAGCAAAAGTTCGTGCCGCTGCTATTGAAACAAATGTTGCTATCGAAGAAAATAAATTAAGCCAATTAGTTCAAGATAGAGTTGATGGTAAAATTGAGACAGAAAATACAAATAAAAACAAAGGGGCAAAAATTGTAATTGGAGATTGTAATGATTGTGATAAAGAGGATCAAACAATCATTAATCTTACTTCTATGAAAGTGTATCATGGTCAAAAAGATGTTGATAAACGCCAATCAAAAAGAACTACTACTCAATTCGTTTTTGCTTTTGGAGTAAATAATTTAGTGACAGATGGTCAAGTTGCGCATTCAGATTTTAAATATTTGCCGTCTCACTTTTATGAATGGGGGATAACTGGGAACACTAGAATTTTAAAAGACGATAATTTGTTGCATTTTAAATACGGAATGTCTCTGATGTATAATAATCTGCGGGCGACAGATGATCGTTATTTTGAAAAAAATGGCGCACAAACCGATTTAGTGACAAGCCCTGTACATTTAGACGAATCCCGATTTAGAAATGTATATGTAATGGTGCCATTGCATTTGGAGTTTGATTTTACTAAGAAAGAAGTTCGAGATGGAGTTAATTATTTTAAATCTCATAAAAGTGCTAGAATTGGTATAGGAGGTTATGCAGGATTTAGAGTGAAATCAAAACAAATTTTATGTTTTGATGATGAGGTTGGAAATGATGTAAAGCAAAAAACAAAGGGTAATTTCAACGTAAATGATTTTAATTATGGGCTAAGTACATACGTTGGTTACAAATCAGCAAGTTTGTATTTGAAATACGATTTACAGCCTTTATTTGAAAAAAATAATGTTGATCAAAATAATATTTCGTTAGGATTACGCTTCGATTTCAATTAAAAATAAAATTAAGTTTAGTTAGTGAAAAGGCATCTCGAGAGAGATGCTTTTTTTGGTTTAAAATGATTAAAAGTCCAACAAGATTTGCGTATTTTTGCAAGCTCTCAACTTTTAAAATTTAATACACTTTGATTTCACAAAGCACCATTGACTCTGTTTTTGAAACTGCTCGAGTAGAGGAGGTTATCGGCGATTTTGTCAATTTAAAACGCGCAGGAAGTAATTTCAAAGGTTTGAGTCCGTTCTCCGATGAGCGTTCGCCTTCGTTCATGGTTTCGCCAGCAAAAGGAATCTGGAAGGATTTTAGTACAGGAAAAGGCGGGAACTCTGTTAAATTTTTAATGGAACACTCGCAGTTTACTTATCCAGAAGCCATTCGATATTTAGCTAAAAAATACAATATCGAAATTGAAGAAACAGAACAGACAGAAGCAGAAAAAGCAAATACAGATCTTCGTGAAAGTATGTACTTGGTTTCTGAATTTGCGGCTAAATATTTTCAGGATGTTTTGATTAATTCTGAAGAAGGAAAAGCAATTGGTTTATCTTATTTTAAAGAAAGAGGATTTACCAATGAAACTATTAAAAAATTCAATTTAGGATATTCTCCAGAAACTTGGGATGCTTTGACGAAAGAAGCCCTTGGGAAAGGTTATAAATTAGAATTTTTAGAAAGTACAGGTTTAACAATTCCAAGAGAAGACCGTCCGTTTGATCGATTTAAAGGACGTGTAATGTTTCCAATTCAAAGCATGTCTGGACGTGTCCTAGGTTTTGGAGGACGTATTTTAACCAATGATAAAAAAGCGGCAAAATACCTAAATTCGCCAGAAAGCGATATTTACCATAAAAGTAAAGTCCTTTACGGAATTTATCATGCAAAGCAGTCTATTGCCAAACAGAACAATTGTTATTTGGTTGAAGGTTATACCGATGTGATTCAGTTTAGTCAAGCAGGAATTGAAAATGTTGTGGCATCTTCGGGAACGGCATTAACACCAGATCAAATTCGTTTAATAAATCGTCTTACTAGAAATATCACCGTTCTATTTGATGGAGATGCTGCTGGTTTGCGCGCTTCTATTCGAGGAATTGATTTAATTCTGGAAGAAGGAATGAACGTAAGAGTTTGTTCTTTTCCTGACGGAGAAGATCCAGATAGTTTTGCGCGAAAAAATTCTCATGATGATTTAGTTGCTTACTTAGAAAATAATAGTAAAGACTTTATACAGTTTAAGGCTTCGATCTTAATGGGCGAAGCTAAAAACGATCCTATTAAAAAAGCAGATCTAATTCGTGATATGGTTGCAAGTATTTCTAAAATACCAGATCGTATTCAGCGAGAAGTATATATTCAGGAATGTGCTCGAATTATGGATATTTCAGAGCAGGTTCTAACAAGTACTTTGGCACAGCTAATTCAGAAAGATATTGCTGAAGCGAATAAAAAGCAGAAACAGGAACAAAAACCTTTTGAGGTAGTTAGAAATCAGCCTGCACAAACAGGAACGTTTTCAGGAGGAGATCCAGAAGATCCAAGAACAGGACCGCCAGAAGGTTACGATTATCCTGGAGATCCAGGGTTTTATCCTTCACAACAAACTCAAAAAGTAGATATCTTATATGAATTTGAAAGAAAAGTCATTGAGGTTCTGCTTTTATACGGAAGTATAGTAGAAGATTTTGAAGATGTTTTCTTGAAAGCAGATGAAGAAGGAAATGTAAAAGAGGTTTCTGAAAAAAGGCAATATAAAGTATACCAAAAAATATATTTAAGCCTTCAGGAAGATGAGATAGAATTGTCGAATGTTTTATTTAAAAATATTTACACTAATATTATTGATTTTTATAATCAGAATGAGAAATTTAGTTTAGATAAATATTTGATGCATTTGGAGCCTGAATTTGCTCAGGAAGTAACCAATATTTTAATGGAAGACGAAAGGTTGACTATTCATAATTGGGAAGGACAGAATATTTTTCCGAAACAAAAAAGTGAAACGATCGAGCAAAATGTTTCTGAGACCATATTTGCTATGCGATGGTATTTAGTATCTGCAATTATAGCAGAATTAAAGAATTCTCTTTTAACCAATCCGCAAGAAGACAATTCAGAAACTTTGAGTATGGTTATTGACTATTCTAAATTGTTGAATAGCTTTTCGAAGAAACTAGGACGAGTAGTAGTACCTTATCACTAAAAAAAGAAAAAACTCTATCTAATATGATAAATCAAAATAGATAGAGTTTTATAAAGTTTTTCGATTCTCTTAAAAAGGCTAAGATTTTCGATTTTTGATTAAATAATTTCTAAAGTCTTAGCTTTGTTAACTAAGTCAACCAAATTTGTAACGTTTAATTTAGTCAATAATCTTAGTTTGTAAGTACTGATCGTTTTTTCGTTCAGATTTAAGATTTTAGAGATTTCATTATTTTTCTTACCATCACTTAAATAACGTAAAACCTCGATTTCACGGTTAGAAAGTTTTCTGTACAGACGCTCACTTTTGCTTTGTTTAGCGATAAGTGCCATGTTTTTGCGTACTGTTTCGTTGATGATAATTTTTCCTTCGTGTACTTTAATAATAGAATGACCTAATGTTTCAAGTTTTTCTGTTTTGTGTACATACCCAGAAACTCCTGCTTTGATTGCGTTTGGAGCGTACATTTGCTCAGCAAGATCACTGAAAATAACAATTTTTGTTTTTGGGAAATTTTTCAAGATTGATTTAATTTCAAAGATACTTGAAAGACCTTCTAACTCTAAATCTAGAATTAAAATGTCAATTTCCTTCGTTTGAAGGATATCTCTAACCATTGAAAAATTGCCGACATTGGCAACAATTGAAATTTGATCGTGGTCTTTAAAATAAGACTTAACGCCAAAGTGCGTCACAGGATGATTGTCTGCTAGACATACTTTAATCATAATTTTTACCTTTTTTAGAATTGTTCATGTTTTTGGAATGGTAAAATTAATAAATAAATTCTGTAATAACTCGCAGAGAATGTTAAAATGTATTATTTTAACGTTTTTGGTATCAAACAAACTGGAATTGGATCCATTTTATGCTTGTTGTTGGTGTTTAGTCGTTTATAAATTTCAAAGACAGATTTTTCTCTCCCTTCGAAGTCAGATGCCGATTTTCCTGACTCCGCGGCTAACATTGCCCATTCCAATTCATCATAACTTGCTCCTAATTGGTCTTCATCTGTACGATTGTCTCCAAATAACCCATCGGTAGGAGCTGCTGTTAAAATTGATTGCGGAATTTCTAAAAATTCTCCTAATGCGTACACATCAGATTTCATTAAATCAGCAATCGGACTTAAATCTACGCCGCCATCTCCGTATTTTGTGTAAAAACCTACACCAAAATCTTCTACTTTGTTTCCTGTTCCAGCAACAAGTAAGCCATGAATTCCTGCCAAATAATATAAAGAAGTCATTCTGATACGTGCACGCGTGTTGGCCAAAGCTAAACTTACTTTTGCAAGCATCATCTGTTGTAGGTACAGCATTTTTAAATGATTCGAAAGTTTCTGTCAAATCGGTCTTAACATCAGAAACATTTGGGAAACGTTTTTTTAACTGTTCAATATGCTCTCTTCCTCTTGAAACTTGGCTTTCTGCCTGATGAATTGGCATTTCTACACATAAAACATTCAGTCCTGTCTGTGCGCATAAAGTTGAAGTTACTGCAGAATCTACACCACCAGAGATTCCAATTACAAAACCATTTACTTTTGCATTAGCAACGTAATTTTTTAACCACTCTACAATGTGCGTATTTACTTTTTCTGTCTGAATTGTGCTTTTTTTAGCCATAATAGTTTAAGTTTTAAGATGCAGGGATGTATATTTGCAGAATTATTTTGAGTATCCAATTACTTAAAATTCTGATAACACAAATCTAATTAAAATAAAATGAAAATTTATCGCTTTGCAGTGGTTCTATGCCTGTTTTTTTTGTCTTGCAACCAAAAAAGTAAGGTTGAAAAAGAAGTAGAAGAAATTCCTGTTGATGTTAAAGTAGAACGATTTGATAAGGTGTTTTTTGAAACCAAACCGGAAGATCTGGCGAAAATAAAAAAACAGTATCCGTTTTTCTTTCCTGGCAACGATGATAATATCTGGATTCAGAAAATGAATGATCCTATTTGGAGAGAAGTTTATGATGAAGTTCAGAAAAAATATGGCAATTTTGAACCTGTTCGCAAAGAGTTTAATGAGCTTTTTCAGCACGTAAAATATTATTTTCCTAAAACCAAAATTCCTAAGGTAATCACCGTTATTGGAGAAATGGACTATAATGCAAAATCGATTTATGCAGACAGTCTTGTAGTTGTGGCTTTGGAATTGTATTTAGGAAAAAATCATAAATTTTATGAGTTTCCAAATTACCTGAAAGAGAATTTTGAAGAAAGACAAATTATGCCAGATGTGGTTTCTAGTTTTTCTTATCGAAATATTCCAAATTCTGTAGACAAGAGTTTGGTCGCTCAAATGGTTTTTGAAGGGAAGCGTCTTTATGCAAAAGATTTGCTTATTCCTGAATATACAGATGCAGAAAAAATGGGATATACTCCTGAGCAAATAAAATGGTGCGAGGAAAACGAAGCGTATATGTGGCGCTATTTTATAGAAAATGAAATGCTGTACAGCGATGATCCAAAATTGAAAGCAAGATTTATCGCTCCAGCTCCTTTTTCTAAATTCTTTTTAGAAATAGATAACGATTCTCCAGGTCGAGTGGGAGCTTGGATTGGCTGGCAGATGGTACGTTCTTACATGAAAAATAATAGTAATGTTTCTTTGGCAGAATTGTTTAAGATTGAGCCAAAAGAAATCTTCGAAAAATCAAAATATAAACCTAAGAAATAATGGCAAATATAAACTCAGAGATTAGATTTAATATAGAATTGGATGAAAACCGCGTTCCTGAAAAATTAACATGGAGTGCGCAAGATGGTGGAGTTCAAGCCGAAGAGGCAAAAGCGATAATGTTGTCAATTTGGGACAGCAAAGCAAAAGAAACAATGCGTATTGACTTATGGACAAAAGATATGCCAGTAGACGAAATGAAAATTTTCTTTCACCAGACTTTAGTGGCAATGTCTGATACTTTTAAACGTGCAACAGATGACGAAAAAATGTCTGACACGATGAAGGACTTCTGTGACTACTTTGCAGAAAAACTGGAACTTACGAAATAGTTAAATCTCATGATAAATTAAATTCCAAATTCTGATCTTAAAGATTGGGTTTGGGATTTTTTATTTTGTAAATTGTCTAAGCAAAACAAATTATATGCTGTTTCCTTTTCTTGTGAGCCTTGTCGGATTATTTTTTTTACTTGCTAATGCGATACGTTTTTACATGACCTGCAAAAACAGAGATGTTTTATATCGTATTATTACAGTTTATTTGGTTCTTCTGTTTTGTGTAGAATTGCTTTGTAATATTATCGGAATTCTTTATCCTAATTCTAATTTTTTCCTTTCGCATTACTATTTTATTTTTCAGTTTATCACGCTAAACTTGTTTTTTTATAAAAAGTTTTACAAACAAACGATTAAAGAAGATTATAGTAATAGTGTTTATTTCGGTGTCGCTTTTTTTAGGATGTCAATATTATAATAGGCCCTCGCTTTATTGGGAATTTAATTTGGCAGAAGTCACAATAACATCTATTCCGCTGCTGTTATATGCTTTCTATTTTATTGTGTCAAATTTAAAAGCAGATAAGCATAATTATTTCTATTTCTGTAACGGACTAATTATTTATTTAATGAGTAGTGCTGGTATTTTTTTATCAGGAAACACTGACTCGGTAATACTTACAGAGCCGTTTTTACTCGATTTTTGGTTTTTCAATTCACTCTTTTATATTCTTTATCAATTTTTGATTTATAAAGAATGGAAAGCTTTAAATTTTAGAAGAAAAACAAATAAAAAAGCATAATTATAAATCCCAATAAAAAATCCCAAATTCCAATTTGTATCCTGAGGCTTCGGGAGGAGTTTGGGTTTTTTATTTAAAATAAACTAACTACTACATAGTTGGTTTAATAGATTTTTTCTTAATGTCATTTATAATTTTATTATAAGTGCCTACTATGATTGTCGTTGTTGGGGTATTTGTGAGGCTACTGTCATCTTCTATTGAGCCTCCCACTGTTTGTGAATAAACTATTTCTCCAAGATTTAAATCATATACTTGTAATGTAACTTCTGCATATGACATTTGTTTTTTATAATAAAAATGATCTGGAAATTCAAAACCGCTTAAGTCATTTTTTGCGTTTTTACATTTAATATTAACAAAATAGTCAAAATTAGCTCCCTTTTTTAAATCTAAAATCATTGATTTACTAGGGTTAAGAGGAACTTGTGAAGGTAATAACAATGACTTTTCGTCCAATGAGTATTTTACTCTGTCTTGTAAATAATCCGAAAAATCTTTTAAAACTAAATTGGTCATTTTGTCCTTTGCGTACGGATTAGCTTCAATTTCGCCAATTAGCCATTTTCCATTAGAGAAATCTATACCTTGGGTGTGATATTTACTGATTACAAAATAATTTGTCACATTGCAGGAGGAGAGAAATAATAAGAACAAAAAGAGAGAGATTTTCTTCATAAATTATAAATTGATTTTGCGACAAATATATAGCTATTTTTGTAAGAATTTATCTAAATATAAAAAATCCCAAATTCCAATTGTAAGCTTGGAGTTTGGGATTTTTACTATGTATAAGTTTTTTTTAACTTTAGAATTTGAGTTTAAAATTCTGAGTTGTTTTTAAAAACTTCCTGATTCACTTGATCAATGTAAGACAAAAGTTCTTCTTTTCCAGTAGCTTCTGTAGATGAGGTTACAAAGTACTGAGGCATTTCGGCCCAGTTGTTTGCAAACATCTGTTTTTTATATGCTCGCAATATGCGAATCTATTTTTGTTCTACTGATTTTATCTGCTTTAGTAAAAATAATACAGAACGGGATTTCGCTTTCGCCCATATAAGACATAAATTCGATGTCAATATTTTGCGCTTCATGGCGAATATCAATTAAAACAAAAGCACAAACTAATTGTTCTCTGTTTTCAAAATAATCAGTGATAAATTGCTGAAAAACTGATTTTGTTTTCTTTGAAACTTTAGCGTAGCCATAACCAGGCAAATCGACCAAAAACCAATTATTATTGATTTTAAAATGATTAATTAATTGTGTTTTTCCTGGTCTTCCAGATGTTTTGGCTAAATTTTTATTGTTGGTAAGCATATTGATCAAAGATGACTTACCTACGTTTGATCTTCCTATAAAAGCATATTCTGGCAAAAAATCCTTCGGACATTTTGATGCGTCAGAATTGCTGATAATAAATTCGGCGGTATTAATTTTCATATTCCTTCTCGTTTTAAAACCTCCTAAAAAATAAATTTTGATGGCTATAAATTCTTTTCAGTAAGCCATTTTTCAAGAATTTCATTAAATTCCTGAGGGTGTTCCATCATTGCTGCGTGTCCGCATTTGTCAATCCAGTATAAAGTTGAATTGGGCAATAATTTATCAAATTCTTCTGCTACATTTGGAGGAGTTACTGAGTCGTTTCTACCCCAAATAATGCAAGTTTCAACATCCATTTTAGGCAAATCTTTCGCCATGTTATGACGAATTGCACTCTTTGCAATAGTTAAAGTTTTGATTAATTTGATGCGGTCGTTAGCTGTTGCGTACACTTCATCAATCAAATCTGGAGTTGCAATTTTTGGGTCATAAAATACAGCTTCGGCTTTTGTTTTGATGTATTCGTAATCGCCTCTTCTTGGGTAACTATCTCCCATTGCGCTTTCGTAAAGTCCAGAACTTCCGGTAATTACAAGTCCGGCAACTTTTTCAGGATAAAGTTTTGTGTGGTACAAAGCAATATGTCCTCCAAGAGAATTTCCTAAAAGAATAACTTTGTCAAACCCTTTAAAAGTGATAAAATCTTTTACGTATTTCGCGAAACTTTTTACGTTCGTTTTTAAAATACTTTGCGTGTATATTGGCAAATCTGGGATAACAACTTTATATCCTTTTGTTGGGAAATATTGTGCTACACCATCAAAGTTACTTAGACCTCCCATTAAACCATGCAGAATAACGATCGGAGTTCCTTCTCCAGCTTCAAAATAGCTGTATTTGCCTTCTTTTTTATAGTGTTTGTCCATCTAATCTAATGCCAATTTCAATTTCGACAAATATAGGGTTAATTACACAAAAATGAATTTTTGATGCCATTTTTTAACTAGATAATTTGAGTAGAATTTGTAAATGGTTAAAAATCAGTAATTAAACACGTATTTGTTAAAATAATCAAATGTTAAGAAATATGCATTATAATCAATTTTTTAAGAAAATTAGCGCATTATTTTTTCGAATGAATAATGGATTTAAGAATCTGTTAATTAATAGTTAAGGTATTGATTGATTGCTGATTATGGAAAGTGGTAGAGAAGTGGTTAAACTTATTAACAAAGTGGTATAAAGTGGTAAAATGTGGTAATATTTTTTATATTTTTGCTGTATAACATGTTAACTAGTTTTTTTGAACACAATTGTTGGAACATATGAATGTAAAGTCGATGCTAAAGGAAGGCTAATGATGCCTGCACCTTTAAAAAAGCAGTTGACGGCTTCTCTTCAAGACGGATTTGTCTTGAAGCGTTCTGTTTTTCAGCCGTGTTTAGAGCTGTATCCTATGGTAGAATGGGATGCGATGATGAAAAAAATCAACAAGCTTAATCGCTTTGTAAAAAAGAACAACGATTTCATTAGAAGGTTTACTGCTGGTGTTAAAGTAGTTGAGGTTGATGCATTAGGAAGATTGCTTGTTCCAAAAGATTTGGTAACGTTTGCAAGTATTTCTAAAGATGTGGTTTTTTCATCTGCGGTTAATATTGTTGAGATTTGGGATAAAGATTTATACGAGAAATCAATTAGCGGCGAAGATATGGATTTTGCAGATTTAGCCGAAGAAGTAATGGGAAATATTAATGACGACGACAATGGAATATCATAATCCGGTTTTGCTTCATCCAACAGTAGATGGTTTAGATATTAAACCTGATGGTGTGTATGTAGATGTTACGTTTGGAGGCGGTGGTCATTCAAAAGAGATTTTAAAAAGATTAGGGCCAAACGGAAGGCTGTTTGCATTTGATCAAGACGAAGATGCGCTTGCCAATGCATTGCCAGACGAAAGGTTTACTTTGATAAATGAGAATTTTAGGTTCATAAAAGGTTTTTGCGCTTTCATGGAGTAAAAGCAGTAGATGGAATTTTGGCAGATTTAGGAGTTTCATCGCATCAATTCGATGTTCCTGAAAGAGGTTTTTCTACAAGATTTGATGCCGAACTAGATATGCGGATGAGTCAAAAAAATGATTTAAATGCTTATCGGGTGGTTAACGAATATGAAGAACAGGATTTGCGTCGTGTTTTTTTTGATTATGGGGAGTTGAAGAATGCACCAGTTTTGGCAAGAACAATCGTAGAGGCGAGAAAAGATTATCCAATCAAAACGACTGAAGAATTAAAAGAAGTTCTGAAAAAGTTTTTGCCAGAGAAAGTTCGAAACAAAGTACTGGCTCAGATTTATCAGGCAATCCGAATAGAGGTAAATCAAGAAATGGATGTTCTAAAAGAATTTATTGAGCAGTCATTGGAGATTTTAAAACCAGGAGGAAGATTCTCGGTAATCTCATATCATTCTTTAGAAGATCGTTTGGTAAAGAGATTTATAAAGAACGGAATGTTTGAAGGAGAACCAGAGAGAGATTTTTACGGAAACTTTTCAGTTCCATTCAAAACAATAGGAAAATTGATTGTTCCGGATAATGAAGAAATCAAGATTAATAATAGAGCAAGAAGTGCCAAATTAAGAGTTGCAGAAAAGCTATAATATATATTAAGGTAGGAAATAATGAAAAGTGGTGTATTTAGCATATTAAAAGCAAGATTCCTGATTCATGAAGATGCAGTAAAAAATTGGCGGTTTATTGTCTTTATAATTCTGCTAGCCATTTTGATGATTGCCAATACACAGCGATATGAACAGAAAGTTTTTGAAATCGCGAAATTAAATAATGAAGTAAAAGAGCTGAGATCTGAATTCGTCGATCGACGTTCAGAATTGATGAAGTTAAAAATGGAGTCAACTATTTCGGATAAAATGTTAGAAAAACAAATTTTTCCGTCGACAGTTCCTCCAGTTAAAATAGAAGTTAAAAAAGAAGAAGAAAAAAGTTTCTTTAAAAGAATATGGCAGTAGACGATAAACATATATCCTACAGAATTTACCTCGTAGCAGTTTTCATCTTTGTGATGGCAATTGCTATTGTTGTTAAATTAACCAATATTCAATGGGTTGACGGAGATTATTACAGAAAACTGGCAAAACAGCGTACGGTAAGAAACTTTGTAATTCCTGCCAATAAAGGAAATATTTATTCTGCTGACGGAAGTTTATTGGCAACATCGATCCCGAATTATGAAATTCGTTTTGATGCTAAAGCGCCAAAAACAGAAACTTTCGAAAAGTATGTAAAACCATTGTCAGATTCATTGGCGACTGTTTTAGATAAACCAAGCAGTTATTTTCAGAAAGAATTACGAAAAGCACGCGAAAATAAAAACCGTTATTATTTGATTGCCCGCAATTTGAGTTATACGGAATATGTAAAAATTAAAGGTTTTCCATTATTCAGTTTAGGAGCTTTCAAAGGCGGAATTATTGTTGAGCAAGAAACAGTTAGAAAGCATCCAATCGGTAAAATTGCAGAGAGAACAATTGGTTACGACCGAATTGATCCAGCAACGGGAGTAGAAGTAGGAAAAGGAATTGAATGGGCTTTTAAAAATTATTTGAATGGAAAAGACGGTAAGATTTTAAAGCAAAAAATTGCAAAAGGACAATGGAAGCCAATTCGTGACGTAAATGAAGTAGATCCAATTGATGGCTACGATGTGATTTCGACTATAGATGTTTTTATTCAGGATATTGCGCATCATGCTTTGTTGAAACAATTACAAGATTACGAGGCAGATCACGGTTGCGTTGTGGTAATGGAAACAGAAACGGGATATGTTAAAGCAATTTCGAATTTAGGAAGAGCAGAAGACGGATCATATTACGAGACAACAAATTACGCAATTGCAGAATCTCACGAACCAGGATCGACTTTTAAATTAGTTGATTTAATAGCGATTTTAGAAGATAAAGTAGCTGACACAAGCACAGTTTATGATAGTCATAATGGTGTTGTTAAGTATTATGGAAGGTCCGTACGCGATTCGCATCATGGTGGTTACGGAAAAGTTTCTTTAGCACGCGGATTCGAACTTTCGTCAAATACTGTAATGGTTCAAGCGGTTTATGATAATTATAAAAGCAACCCTTCAAAGTTTGTAAATCATATTAAAAGTTTTGGTTTAGATAAGCCATTAGGATTGCATTTTAAAGGAGAAGGTAGACCAATTGTTCCGCATCCTGGAGATAAAAGCTGGTCAGGAATTTCACTTCCGTGGATGGCTTTCGGATACTCGGTTTCGGTAACACCAATGCAAACATTGGCTCTTTATAATTCGATTGCGAATAACGGGGTAATGGTAAGACCGCAATTTGTGTCTGAAATTAAGGAATGGAACAAAACGGTTAAAAAGTTTGATACAGAAGTAATCAATCCAAAGGTTTGCTCGCCTGAAACGCTTAAAAAAGTAAAAGCAGTTTTAGAAAATGTGGTAAAAAAAGGAACGGCTTCTAAACTGTATTCGAAAGATTTCTCGATGGCAGGAAAAACTGGAACCGCGATGGTTAATTATGGTAAAGCAGGAAGAGAAGGAATGTACTACGCCTCTTCTTTTGCAGGGTATTTCCCAGCAGATCATCCAAAATATTCTTGCATTGTAGTGGTTCATAAGCCAAATACAGCTAAGAATAATTATTACGGAGCAGACGTTGCAGGACCAGTTTTTAAAAGAATAGCACAAAAGATTTTTACAGACGCGCCTTCAACAAATAAGATTAAAAAATTAGATTCTAGAATCCCAAAGCAGGATGCTAGTTATGATAAATATACTGCTGAGTCAAATAAAAAAATGAATCAGATTCCAGATCTAAAAGGAATGCCTGGAATGGACGCAATTGCTTTACTGGAGAATTTAGGTTTGAAAGTAAAAGTAAATGGAATGGGAAAAGTGAAGAATCAATCGATTCAAGCGGGAACCAGTATTAGCAAGAACGTAACAATTGTATTAGAATTATCGTGAAAGTATTAAAAGACATATTATATAAAGTAGCTATTGAATCTGTAAAAGGTTCGACAGATGCGGCTATTCAGAAAATTGAATTTGATTCACGTAAAGTAGAAACAAATGATGTTTTTGTAGCAATTCGTGGTTCACTTTCAGATGGACATGATTATATCGAAAAAGCAATTCAGCTTGGGGCAAAAGCGATTATTTGCGATACATTTCCAGCAAACTATTGCAAATGATGTGACTTATATTCAAGTAAAAGATACCAATACAGCACTGGCTTTTATGGCGGCTAATTATTTTGAAGATCCATCTTCAAAACTAAAATTGGTTGGTGTAACAGGAACAAATGGTAAAACTACAATTGCATCCTTGTTGTTTCAATTGTTTCAAAAAGCAGGTTTTAAAGTTGGATTATTATCAACTGTAAAAATCGTAGTAGATAAAATAGAGTATCCAGCAACGCACACAACACCAGATTCTTTGACTATCAATCATTATTTAAATGAAATGGTCGAAGCGGGAGTGACGCATTGTTTTATGGAAGTAAGTTCTCATGGTATTCATCAAAAACGTACTGAAGCTTTGCATTTTGTGGGAGGAATTTTTACAAATCTTTCTCATGATCACTTAGATTATCATCCAACATTTGCAGAATACAGAGACGTTAAAAAGTCTTTTTTTGATTCACTTCCAAAATCAGCTTTTGTTTTATCAAATATTGATGATAAAAACGGTTCTGTAATGCTACAGAATACCGTCGCTATAAAAAGGACTTATGCTTTAAAATCTTATGCGGATTATAGAGCACAGATTTTAGAAAGTCAATTATCGGGTTTGCTTCTAAAAATCAATGATAATGAAGTTTGGGTAAAACTGATTGGTACTTTCAATGCATACAATGTTTTAGCAATTTATGGAACAGCTGTAGAACTAGGAATTGATAGTTTAGAAGCATTGAGATTGCTGTCTGATTTAGAAAGTGTTTCGGGACGTTTCCAATACATTGTTTCAAATGAAAAGATTACTGCTGTTGTAGATTATGCTCATACGCCAGATGCGCTTGAAAATGTTTTGAAAACCATTAATGACATTCGAACAAAAAATGAACAGCTAATTACTGTTGTTGGATGTGGAGGTAATCGCGATAAAACAAAACGCCCTATAATGGCAAAGATTGCTTCGGATATGAGTGATAAAGCAGTTTTGACCTCAGATAATCCTAGAAATGAAGATCCAGAGGTTATTTTGGATGAGATGGAGCAAGGAGTTGAGCCTCACAATTATAAAAAAATGTCGCGAATTACAGATAGAAAACAGGCAATTAAAACAGCTTGTCAATTGGCTCAGCCTAATGATATTATTCTAATTGCAGGCAAAGGACATGAAACTTATCAAGAAATAAATGGTGTTCGCCATCATTTTGATGATATGGAAACAGTAAAAGAGATTTTAGAGCAACTAAACAAATAATAATAAAATTTTAAGTTCAAATACCACCATTGGATTTGGAGTTTCAAATTGGAATTTAAAAAAATAGAAAAATATGCTGTACTATTTATTTGAATATTTTGATAAGACATTGGATATTCCTGGAACAGGAGTTTTCCAGTACATCACATTTAGATCAGCTTTGGCATTTATGCTTTCGTTGCTTTTATCGACTATTTATGGTAAAAGAGTAATTAACTTTTTACGCCGTCAACAAGTTGGAGAAACTGTACGTGAGCTTGGTCTTGCTGGTCAGAATGAAAAAGCAGGTACGCCAACAATGGGTGGTTTAATAATCATTTTTGCTACTCTTATTCCTGTGTTGTTATTTGCAAGATTGCACAACATTTATATCGTTTTGCTGATTGTAACTACTCTATGGATGGGAACAATTGGTTTTGTTGACGATTATATCAAGATATTCAAAAAAGATAAACAAGGATTAAAAGGTATTTTTAAAGTTATTGGTCAAGTTGGTCTAGGAATCATTGTTGGAGCAGTTCTTTATTTTAATCCAGCAGTTACAGTAAGAACAGATACAGGTAGAGCAGATATTTTTAAAACAGCTTCAAATTCGACAGTTATAGTACCTGCAGGTATTGAAGAGAAATCTACAGCAACTACAATTCCTTTCGTAAAAAACAATGAATTTGATTACGCTGAAGTCCTATCTTTTATGGGAGATGGATATGAAAAATGGGCTTGGTTAGTGTTTATTCCGGTAGTTATTTTCATTATTACAGCAGTTTCAAATGGAGCAAATTTAACAGACGGAATTGATGGACTCGCCGCAGGGACCTCTGCTATATCTGTCCTCGCACTCGGGATATTCACATTCGTTTCTGGTAATATCATTTTTTCCAATTATCTGAATATAATGTATATACCCAATTCGGGAGAAATGACGGTCTTTATTTCGGCGTTTGTTGGAGCTCTTATCGGATTTCTTTGGTACAATTCGTTTCCAGCATCTGTATTTATGGGAGATACAGGAAGTTTGACTATTGGAGGAATCATTGCGGTATTGGCAATTGCAGTTCGTAAAGAAATATTGATTGTTTTATTCTGTGGAATTTTCTTAGCAGAAAGTGCCTCAGTAATCATTCAAGTAAGTTATTTTAAATATACGAAGAAGCGTTTCGGAGAAGGACGAAGAATTTTCCTGATGTCGCCGCTTCATCATCATTATCAGAAAAAGGGATATCACGAAAGTAAAATTGTAACCCGTTTCTGGATTGTTGCTGTAATGTTAGCCATATTGTCAATCATTACCCTAAAATTAAGATAAATGAGATTAGTAGTTTTAGGTGGAGGAGAAAGCGGAGTAGGAACCGCGATCCTCGGTAAGAAACAAGGTTACGATGTTTTTGTGTCGGATTTTGGAAAAATAAAAGAGAGTTATAAAGAAGTTCTTATCATTAATAAAATTGCTTGGGAGGAAGAGCAACATACAGAAGATTTGATTCTAAATGCTGATGTGGTGATGAAAAGCCCTGAATTCCCGATAAATCTCCGATAGTAAAAAAGCTCGTCGCGGCAGGAATTAAAGTGATTTCGGAAATAGAATTTGCGATTCCTTACACAGAAGCAATGACCATCGGGATTACAGGAAGTAATGGTAAAACCACTACAACAATGCTAACACACCATTTGCTGAAATATGCAGGACTGAATGTAGGATTGGGAGGAAATATCGGAAAAAGCTTTGCCTGGCAGGTGGCAGAAAACAAATATGATGCATACGTTCTTGAATTAAGCAGTTTTCAGTTAGACGGAATAATAAATTACAGACCAGATATTGCCATTATAACCAATATTAGTCCAGATCATTTGGATCGATACGAATATAAATATGAAAATTATATCAATTCGAAGTTCCGAATAACGATGAACCAGACTGAAAGCGATTATCTGATTTACGATGCTGATGATGAAGCAACTACAGAATGGTTAAAAAAGAACAAAACAAAAGCAAAACTAATTCCTTTTTCATTGACGAAAAAATTTGATGAAGGGGCTTCTATAAAAAACAACAAAATGGAAATAAAGATCAACCAAGAAGAGTTTACAATGGATACAGAACACATTGCGTTAGAAGGAAAACATAATATGAAAAACGCCATGGCAGCAAGCTCTGTAGCTAAATTGATGCAAATTAGAAATGCAACGATTCGTGAAAGTCTATCTAATTTCCAAGGTGTTGAGCACCGTTTAGAAAAAGTATTAAAAATACAAAACGTTCAATATATCAACGATTCAAAAGCAACAAATGTAAATGCTACTTTCTTTGCTTTAGATAGTATGAATGCGCCAACGGTATGGATTGTTGGAGGTGTTGATAAAGGAAACGATTACAACGAATTAATGTCGTTAGTACGTGAAAAAGTAAAAGCTATTATCTGCCTTGGAATCGATAACCGTAAAATTATCGATGCATTTGGAAATGTTGTTGATATTATGGTTGAAGTAAATAATATGAATGATGCTGTAAAAACGGCTCAAAGATTAACAGAAAAAGGCGATGTAGTTTTATTGTCTCCAGCCTGCGCAAGTTTCGATTTATTCGAAAACTACGAAGACCGTGGAAAACAATTTAAACAAGCAGTACATAACTTGTAGAAAAAAGAGTTTCAAGTTTCATGTTTCGAGTTAGAAGGAACGTGAAAACTGAAACAAGAATAACCTGAAACGAAAGAATTATGAAAGAGCTGGTAAACAAACTAAAAGGAGATAGGGTAATATGGTCATTTGTGGCTTTATTGGCTTTGTTTTCGTTTATGCCTGTTTTTAGTGCGAGTAGTAATTTAGCTTATATAGGGCATGGAACGGGGAATACACTAGGTTATTTGGTAAAACACTTGGCGCATATTTGTATTGGTTTTTTAATCATTTACTGGGTGCATCGAGTGCCATATCATTATTTTAGAGCAATTTCAAAAATTGCGCTTCCGGTGGTTTGGATTTTATTGATTTATACACTTTTAAAAGGAACTGTGATTGCGGGAGCAAATGCAAGCCGTTGGATTCAGGTGCCTTTTATTGGAATAACGTTCCAGACATCAACATTGGCATCTATTGTTTTGTTTATTTATGTTGCAAGATATTTATCGAAAACAAAAGAAGAAAATGAACCTTTTCAAACCTCGTTAATTCAGCTTTGGGTTCCGGTGTTTATTACGTTAATATTGATTTTACCAGCGAACTTTTCAACAACAGCCTTAATCTTTTCAATGGTTTTAATGCTGACATTTATTGGAAAGTATCCATTAAAATATATTGCTTTTATCATTGGTTCGGGAATTGCAATGTTGGCATTTTTCCTTTTAGTGGCAAAAGCTTTTCCAGATTCAAGATTCTTTAGTAGGGTTTCAACTTGGGAAAGTCGTATTACGAACTTTACAACTGATAAGCCAGATGAAGACGATTATCAGATTGAAAAAGCAAAAATTGCAATTGCCTCAGGAAGATTAGGAGGATTAGGTCCTGGAAAAAGTGTTCAGAAAAACTTTTTGCCACAATCTTCTTCCGACTTTATTTATGCCATTATTGTAGAAGAATATGGTTTGGTAGGAGGAGTTTCGATAGTGGTTTTGTATTTGTTGCTTTTGTTCAGATTTGTGATTGCATCGCATAAAGCACCTACTTTGTTTGGGAAATTAGTTGTTGTCGGTGTCGGTTTTCCGATGATATTTCAGGCCATGATTAATATGGCGGTTGCAGTCGAATTATTGCCGGTTACAGGACAAACACTTCCATTAATAAGTAGTGGAGGTAGTTCGATTTGGATGACTTGTCTTGGACTTGGAATTATCATTAGTGTAACGAAAAAAGAAGATGAAATCGCTGAAGAGAAATTAGAAAAAGAAAAAAGAAAAGAAGCTTTACAGCGATTAATTGATAAAGAGTTGGCGGAAGATGATGTGATTCCTCAAGAGATTTATGAGCAAGAGCCTGCCTATTCGATAGAAGACAATTCAAGAAACCCAATGAATGCGGTTTTGAATAAATAAAATTAAAAAAGAATAAATTTTAAAAAGTTGTAATTTTTAGAAAGATGACAAAGTATAAATTCATACTTAGCGGAGGAGGAACAGGAGGACATATCTATCCTGCGATTGCAATTGCAAATGAATTAAAATTACATTTTCCTGATGCAGAATTTCTTTTTGTAGGTGCCAAAGATAAAATGGAAATGCAGAAAGTGCCTCAGGCAGGTTACGAAATAAAAGGTCTTTGGATTGCTGGTTTACAGCGAAAATTGACATTACAAAACTTGATGTTTCCGCTTAAGCTCGCAAGCAGTTTATTGGAATCAAAAAGAATAATAAAAAAGTTTAAACCTAATGTTGTAATTGGAACGGGTGGTTTTGCCAGTGGGCCTTTATTACAGGCGGCAGGTTCGGCAGGAATTCCGACAGTGGTTCAAGAGCAAAACTCTTTTCCTGGCATAACGAATAAATTGTTAAGCAAAAAAGCAAATGCAATTTGTGTGGCCTATCAAAACTTGGAACGCTTTTTTCCAAAAGAGAAAATCGTTTTAACGGGTAACCCAGTTCGTCAGGATTTAATAGATATAGAAAGCAAGCGTGATGAAGCAATTGCTTTTTATGGTTTAGATTCTAATAAGAAAACATTACTGGTTTTAGGAGGAAGTTTAGGAGCTAGAAGAATCAATCAGTTAATTGAAAAAGAATTGCAAAATTTTCTTTCTCAAGATGTGCAGGTAATCTGGCAATGCGGGAAATTGTATTTTGAAGAATATAAAAAGTACAATCAGCCAAATGTAAAAGTGGTTGATTTTATTGAAAGAATGGATTTTGTTTACGCAGCATCAGATGTCATAATTTCACGAGCAGGTGCTTCATCAGTGTCAGAATTATGCATTGTTGGAAAACCAGTGATTTTTATTCCATCACCTAATGTAGCTGAGGATCACCAAACTAAAAATGCGCAAGCAATTGTAGATGAAAAAGGTGCGATTTTGTTGAAAGAATCTGAGCTTGACAACCAGTTTAGCATTGTTTTTGAAGCGCTGCTGAAAGATTCGGGAAAACAGAAACAACTAAGTGATAATATTAAAAAACTGGCAAAACCAAGAGCGACACAAGATATTGTAGCAGAAATTGTGAAGTTAATTAAATAGAAAAATTAAAAAGCTGAAGACATATAGTTAAGAGACTTTAAAAACTTTAGACTTTAAGACATTAAGACTCAATTATGAATTTAAATCAAATACAAAACGTTTATTTTATTGGTATCGGAGGAATCGGAATGAGTGCTCTGGCTCGTTATTTCAAGTTTATTGGAAAACAGGTTTCAGGTTACGACAAAACACCTTCTATGCTAACTAATGAATTGATTGAAAGTGGTATAGATATTCATTTTGAAGATAATATAAATTTGATTCCAACAGATTATTATGTTGAAAATACGTTAGTAATTTACACACCAGCGGTTCCAAAAACACATTCTGAGTGGAATTATTTTGTCGAAAGGCATTTTGAGGTTAAAAAACGTGCCGAAGTTCTCGGAATTATAAGTAGAGATACTTTCTGTTTTGCAGTTGCTGGAACACACGGAAAAACTACAACGTCTAGTATTTTGGGACATATTTTGTTTCAAAGTGGTGCTGATGTAACGGCTTTTATAGGAGGAATTGTTGAGAATTATAATTCTAATTTAATCGGAAGCGGAAAAACAGTAACAGTTGTAGAAGCAGACGAATTTGACAGATCGTTTTTGCATTTGCGTCCAGATATTGCTTGTGTGACTTCTATGGATGCAGATCATTTGGATATCTATGGAACTAGCGACGCCATTCAGGCTTCATTTAGAGAATTTGCTTCAAAAGTAGAAGATAAAAATAATCTTTTTATAACCAAAGAATTGCCTTTAGACGGTGTTCAATGTGCTATAAATGAAGATGCTGTATATAAGGCTTATAACGTTCGAATCGAAGACGGGGCTTATGTTTTTGATGTGCAAACGCCGTCAGAAATCATGAAGGACTTACGTTTCGGATTGCCAGGAAAACACAATTTAATGAATGGATTGATGGCTATTGCGATGGCTAAAACTTTCGGCACCCCGACCGATTCTATTGCAAAAGCCATTGCTTCATTCAACGGAATTAGAAGACGTTTTTCGTATCAGATTAAGAGCGAAAATTTAGTATATATTGATGATTATGCACATCATCCAACAGAAATAAATGCTGTTCATCAAGCAGTTAGAGAATTGTATCCAAGCCGTAAAGTTCTGGCAATTTTTCAGCCGCATTTGTTTAGTAGAACAAGAGATTTTGTTGATGGATTTGCGGCAAGCTTATCGCAGTTTGATGAAGTGTTTTTGATGGATATTTACCCTGCAAGAGAGCTTCCTATGGAAGGAGTGACTTCTGAGTGGCTTTTGGGTAAAATGACAAATTCGAACAAAAAAATTGTTGCAAAAGAAGATTTATTAGGTGAAATCAAAGCCAGTGATGCACCTATTATTGTAACAATTGGAGCTGGTGATTTGGGAGAAATGGTTCCGTCAATTAAAAAGGTTTTAAATGAAAATATTTAATTGGACAAATATTAGATTAGTACTTATTTTCGGACTGGTTTTGTTTCTGTATTCTTTCGCACAACATCGAAATGGCGATCGAAAATTGAAAAAATCGATGGTTGTTTTTGTAGGAGAAAATACGCTTTTTGTAAAGCCGGAAACGGTTAATAAATTGTTGATAGAAAATAAAAGAGACGCTTCCAGTATTAGAAAAGATGAAGTAGATTTGAATAAGATAGAAAAAACCCTCGATACGCAAGACATGATTGAGAAGTCAAATGTTTTTGTAAGTATTGATGGAGTTCTAAAAGCAGTAGTAAAACAGAAGACGCCCATAGCAAGAGTTTATGATGGCGCCACTTCTTTTTATATTGACTATGAGGGTAATAAAATGCCCTTGTCAGACAATTTCACTGCGAGAGTTCCTCTTGTTTCAGGGGCAATTAATGCAAAAAATAACGAAGATTTAGCAGACTTTATTTCGCACAATTTATGACGATGCGTTTTTGAGAAAAAACATCATTGCTATAGAGATTATGCCGAATGGAAGCTTAAAAATGTTTAATCGTAACTATGATTACTTCATAGATTTCGGAAGAACGATGAATGTTGATAAGAAATTTAGAAACTATAAAGCCTTCTTTCAAAAAGCAGTTTTAGATAGTTCGTTATACAAATACAAAAAAATTGACCTTAGGTTTACGGAACAAGTAGTTTGCACTAAATAATAGAAAATGGAAAAAGATAACATTGCAGTAGGTCTAGATATTGGAACAACCAAAATCGTTGCCATGATTGGCAAAAAAAATGAATATGGTAAGTTGGAGATTTTGGGCATTGGTAAATCCAAAAGTTTGGGTGTTGCCAGAGGAGTAGTAAACAACATTACGCAGACGATACAATCGATACAGCAAGCGATACTCGAAGCAGAAAATAATTCGGGTTATAAAATTAAAGATGTGGTTGTGGGTATTGCCGGACAGCACATCAGAAGTATTCAGCATACTGACTATATCAGCAGAAATAATCCAGAAGAAGTAATTGGTGAAAATGATATTCAACTTCTAATCGATCAGGTAAACAAACTGGCGATGTTACCAGGAGAAGAAATTATTCACGTTTTACCGCAAGAATTTAAAATTGACGGACAGTCTGAGATTAAAGAGCCAATCGGAATGTACGGCGGAAGATTAGAATCTAGTTTTCATGTTGTAGTTGGACAGGCATCTTCAATCAGAAATGTTGGAAGATGTATTCAGAGTTCAGGAATTGAATTGTCTGGTTTGACATTAGAGCCATTAGCTTCTGCTGATGCAGTTTTAAGTCAGGAAGAGAAAGAAGCTGGTGTTGCACTTATCGATATTGGTGGTGGAACAACAGATTTGGCTATTTTCAAAGACGGTATTATTCGCCACACAGCTGTAATTCCTTTTGGAGGAAATGTAATTACAGATGATATCAAAGAAGGCTGTTCGATTATTGAAAAACAAGCTGAACTTTTAAAAATCAAATTTGGCTCTGCTTGGCCAGGTGAAAACAAAGACAACGAGATCGTTTCGATTCCAGGTTTAAGAGGAAGAGAGCTAAAAGAAATTTCGCTTAAAAACTTATCTAAAATTATCCATGCAAGAGTTGTGGAAATTGTAGAACAAGTTTTCGCAGAAATTAAAGCTTACGGACATGAAGATCCTCGTAAAAAGCTAATCGCCGGAATTGTATTAACAGGTGGTGGTGCACAATTAAAGCACATCAAACAGTTGGTAGAATATATTACAGGAATGGATACTAGAATAGGATATCCGAACGAGCATTTGGCAGGAAACTCAGGAGAAGAAATTTCTAGCCCATTGTATGCAACTGCAGTAGGATTGGTAATGAATAGTATCGAAAACAGTTCGCAAAGTGCTGTTAGAATGGAAATGGTGCAAGATCAACCAAAAATTGTTTATAGAACCGCTCCACCAGTGCAACGATACGAAGTTGAAGAAAACTACGTTGAAAGAGTAGAAACTATTGACGAGCCTGAAGAAGTTGTAAGACAGAAGGCTCCTAAAAATGAATCTACAGAAACAAAAATAAGAAGATCATTTTTTGATCGATATGTCGACAAAATCAAAGAATTTTTAGACAACGCAGAATAATAAAAAGAGAAGGATTATTTCTTGCCCCAAGTCAAGAAGTAAAAAATGTACTTAATAAGAATTAAAAAACCAAAAAGATGATGAGCAACTCAGAATTTGGAAGTATTTCATTTGATTTACCAAAAAATCAATCAAATGTAATAAAAGTAATAGGTGTAGGTGGAGGCGGTAGTAACGCAATTAACCACATGTTTAAACAAGGTATTAAAGGCGTAGATTTTATCGTTTGTAATACCGATTCGCAAGCGCTTCAAAATAGTTCGGTACCGAATAAGATTCAGTTAGGAGTTAATCTAACAGAAGGATTAGGAGCAGGAGCAAATCCAGACGTTGGACAGCAGTCAGCAATCGAAAGTATTTCAGACATTGAAAAAATGTTGGACCGTGGTACTAAGATGGTATTTATTACTGCTGGTATGGGTGGAGGAACTGGAACTGGTGCAGCTCCGGTAATTGCGCAATTAGCAAAAGAAAGAGAAATATTGACAGTTGGTATCGTGACGATTCCGTTTCAATTTGAAGGGAAAGTGCGTCAGGAGCAAGCTATTATTGGAATTGAGAAGTTGCGTAAGCAAGTCGATTCTTTAATTGTAATCAACAACAATAAATTAAGAGAGGTATACGGAAATCTTGGTTTTAAAGCGGGATTCTCTAAAGCGGATGAAGTTTTGGCAACAGCCTCTAGAGGTATTGCTGAAGTAATTACGCACCACTATACTCAAAATATCGATTTACGTGACGCGAAAACTGTTTTGGCTAACAGTGGGACTGCTATTATGGGGTCTTCTGTAGCTGAAGGCGAGAACAGAGCTAAAGATGCTATCGTTTCAGCTTTGGATTCTCCATTGTTGAATGATAATAAAATTACGGGTGCCAAAAACGTATTGTTGCTTATCGTTTCTGGAACTAACGAGATTACTCTAGACGAAATTGGAGAAATCAACGATCACATTCAAGACGAAGCTGGTTACAATGCAAATATTATTATGGGAGTTGGTGAAGACGAAAGTCTTGGCGAAGCCATTGCTGTAACTATTATTGCTACAGGTTTTGATGTAGAACAACAAAATGAAATTGTAAATACAGAACCAAAGAAAATCATTCATACATTAGAAGATGAGCAAAGAAGTGTTCATAATCTAACGAATAAACCGCTTGCATCTTTCGATTTAACTGTTGATACTCCAACAACAAAAGTTGAAGATAAAGTAGTTTTTGATTTAATTGATGATGACGAAACATTTGCTCCGACTCCAGTTCAGGCTGTTGCTCCAGCTATCAATCAGGAAGAGTTAGTGGTTATGTCTGAGTTTATCAAAAATCTGGATGTGACTTTCGAAATTGTTTCGCCAATTACAGATATTGATTTTACAATTTCTGCTCCTGAAATACCAGCAGCAAGAGAATTGCAACAACCAATGATGCAGCAGCCAGTGCAACAACAACCTGTGCAAGCAGCAAAGAGTATTTGAAAGAGAAGAACAAACCACTTTTTCTTTTGATCTTCCTTTGTTCAAACAAGAGCCTATAAAAAGAGAGCCAGTTGTTGAAGATAATAGAGTGTTGTTTGAATTGACAAATGAAACTCGTGATATTAAAGTAAACGATCCAGTTCAATTTGTTCCTGTAACTGAAGTTTCAGATAACGGAATTATTAAATATTCTCTAGAAGAATATATGGAAGTTGAAAATGATTTATTGGCTTCTAAACCTGTTGAAAAAGTAGTTGAAGATACAATTCCAGAGGAATTGAATATCACATTAAAACCAAGACCAGATTTTACTAGTCAGCCTGATATTTCTACGACTTCTGAAGTTTCTCCTTTAGAATTGACTATTGAAGAAACATTACGTTTAAGAGCTGAGGAAAGAAGAAAGAAACTAAAAGAGTTTAACTATAAATTCCATAACAATGTTTCTAGAATTGATGAGTTGGAAAAAGAACCAGCATACAAAAGATTAGGAATAGATTTATCTAATTCTCAATCTAACAATACAAATTCTAGAATTTCTGTTGGAACAGACAGTAATAACGATTTGCAATTACGTTCAAACAATTCATTTTTGCACGATAACGTAGATTAATTTTAGAATCATAATATTTGGTAACCCGAAAATTGGATTTAATTTTCGGGTTATTTTTTTTATCTTCGCACAGAATTTCAAAATTTGACTTCCGAAATAGGTTTTTAAAGTGAATCTTATTGTCACCCTGAGCGAAGTCGAAGGGCCAAATTAATATATCAATTAATAGGCTTTGGCTTATTTTAAATAAAATATAAACATGAGTTTACAAACACAAATCATGGACGAAATCAAAACGGCCATGAAAGCAAAAGATACAGTAGCTTTAGAAGCTTTAAGAGCTGTAAAATCAGAATTATTATTGGCTTCAACAGCTTCAGGATCAAAAGAAGATTTATCTGAAGATGAAGAGATTAAATTACTTCAAAGATTGGTTAAAACTCGTAAAGAAAGCGCAAGAATCTTTACAGAACAAAATCGTCCAGATTTGGCAGAACCAGAATTGGCTCAAGTTGCTGTAATCGAGAAGTTTTTACCTGCTCAATTAAGCGAAGAAGAAGTAGAAGCTGTAATTGCAAAAATCATTGCTGAAACAGGAGCTTCTGGAATTGCTTCAATGGGTAAAGTAATGGGATTAGCATCTGCTCAATTAGGAGGAACTGCTGAAGGAAAAACCATCTCTACAATTGTGAAAAAATTACTTTCGTAATTTTTAAATTTCAATAAAGAAAATCCAAATTCCAAATTGGAAAACTCAACATATAAATTCCAAATTTCAAGTTTAAGATTGGAATTTGGAATTTAAAAAATTGATTTTTTTTTTTTTTAACTGACCTCGTAGTTCAACTGGATAGAATATCAGATTTCGGCTCTGAGGGTTGGGGGTTCGAACCCCTCCGGGGTCACTATAAAATTTAAAAAGCCTGAGAATATACATTCTCAGGCTTTTTTTATGGTTCAAATATAAATGTTGTATAAAGCTTTGTTATTTATTAGTCGTCGCAATCATAGAAACCTTGTTTGTATTTTCGCATTGCTTTGCGCTTTATTTTTTTAATCATCCTAGCGACTTTTTTAGTATAGTAGTACAATCCCGTGTCTCTAAATAAGTGAGCTGTGTAGCAATTTTTTTCGGTTACTGTAATTTCAATCGGTCTTCCTCCGAAAGGCGAAATAACTAAAACGTCGTCTAATTTTGCCTCTATACTAAATTTGCCATCTGCATCTGTAAACGTTTTCAAATCTGTTCCTTTCACACTAACTTCAACTTGTGCAGGCAGTAAATGATCTTCAAAAACAAATCCCCAGATTATTTTATTCTTTTTATCTGTTTCCTGCGCGAAAGAAAAAGCAGTAAAAAGTAATAGTAAAAAAAGTATTTTATTCATAATATACGGCATTTCTTTTCAAGCTTACAATTTACTTTGGTTGCTTTTTAGAGTTTTTAAAAATATAGTAAACCGAAAATAAAAAGACAATACCATAAATAACTGCCATTGCCGGATTCTCAAATTTCAGATTCTTAAAATCAAATTGCTTGTATAAGGTTACACCTAAAATGATGGCTACGACCCAAAAAATAAATGTAATAGGTTGGTTCTTATTTTCTGTATTCATATTGGTTATTGCTAAATATTTGTAATTCAGATTTACAATTTATCTTGTTCAGTCCTTATCAGATCAAAGATTTTTTCATTTTTGAAGCTTTCTTTAAATAAACTTATTAAAGGTGCAGTTGGACTTTTTGGATATTTTTTTACAAAACGGTCAAACTCTTGAATGTTTTCTGGATAAATATATTTTTCATCTGTCGCTCTCTCGGCAGTCGGTGTGTTATCTTGACCAACTAAATAATCCATTTGATAATTTTTGTATTCTTCTTTTACAGATGGAATCAATTTTGAATCAGGATATTTTGTCATAAAATTTTCCCATGAAATTATTCTGTCTCCCAGCTCTTTAAAAGAAATAACAAGCCCAGCATCTGCAGAATATAGTGTTTTGTTTTCTTCACTTTTCAGATACAAATAATCTTTGTAATCGTTTGTTACATAATCTTTGAAGATCTTATAATAAAAATCAGGAAGCGTTTCAATTTCAACATATCCTTCTCCAATTTCAAAATACTCTAACTGATGTTTTGAAAGTTCGTCGCCTAAAAGTTTCACTTCTTTTTTAGCATTTTTCTCTTCATTGTAAAATTTATCTAATACGCCTGATTCTTTTTCTTCGATCTGTCCCAGCAAAACATTATTTTCTTCACAATATTTCTCATACAATGCATTAGCGGCTTCTTTATTAGCAATCGATTTTAATTTGAGAATAACTTCATTTTTGTTTTTAGAAAATTGCTCCAATAATCCCAAATCTGATTTTACTGTTTCTGATGAGCCTTCAACTTTGGTACTGTCTTTCTTTATTTCTTGTTTATCAGAAATGCTTTTGTTGTCTGTCTGTTTGCAAGCTGAAAGTAAAATTCCAGAAACAATCATTACGAAGATTTTTCTCATTTTATAATTGGGTTTATTCTGCTAATATAAAAATATTTAAAGTATATTTTAATCATAAAAAAAGGACAAAAGATATCTTTTGTCCTTTTTCTTATTTAAAGTTTCATTTTATTTTAACTGTTCATCAATGATTACTCCTAGATCAGTATTAGAATTATCATAAGCAAGAATATTACCCGTTTTGTCAATTACAATTCGTGTTGGAATAGCCTGTATTTTGTAATTGGTGACAACTTCTGTTTTTGAATCGAAAAGAACATTAAAATCGAATTTTTTATCTGTTATATACGAAGTAACTTTCTTTAGTACGTCTTCCTCTTTGCCATTTTCCCAAGTATTTACAAACAGGAAAGCGACATCTTTATCTTTATATTTAGTCACTAAATGCTTGCATTTTTGGAAAAGAAGCCTTGCATGGTCCGCACCAAGTTGCCCAGAAATCAAGAACAACTACTTTTCCTTTATAATCTGAAAGTTTTGTTTCTTTTCCTTCTAGATTTTTCAAAGTAAAATCAATGGCGTTTTTACTTCCAAATTTTTCAAGAAGATCTTTGTTTTTGCTTTCTTTTGCTAATAATTCTGTTTTTTGCTGAATAGCATCATATTCAGCCATAGGTAATTTCTTTTCAATGTAAATTTCTTTTAGTTTAGCAAGAAATGCAGGCGATGTATTGCCTTTACCAATTTCGTCTTCAATATAAGCTTTTACTTCGTCTTTACTCTTTACTTTGTCAAGCATTGCTAGATAGCGTTCTTTACCTCCAGCGTCCAATCCGTTAAGAGCTTTAACTTCGCTTTGGTATTTAAAAGCTTCGTCATATTTACCTTGTTTGTATAGCAGAAGCGCGTAAGTATCTGCATACATGTTAAAATCATCATTGTAATTGACATTATAACATTCTTTTCGTTTAGCTTCAAGAATGTCTAATGATCGTTTAGAAACTTTCGTGGCAAAATCAATATTTTTTACAGGCATTGTTAAGTCTCCTCCAGATTTGCCCCAAGCAAAATTATTGTATGTGTCTGCTGGAAGAACTAAATAAGGTTCACAAGCTATAGCCTTTTCCCAATTTTCTTTGTCTAGATATAAAGATGCCAAAACAGAATAAAAAGAATTTAAAGATCTTTTTGAAGTATCATTAAATTTTGTTTTAAATGTATTAAGGCTTTCTAAGACAGAAGCTTCAGTTTTATCAGGCTGATCATAGAAATTTCTAATAAAATCCATAGCATCAATTCTATTTTTAGGATATCTTTCTGAAATTTCCTTTCTCAATTTTATTGCTTGATCTTGGGTTTCATTATTAGAATTATAAATATAATAAGCGGTAGTTAGATAATCTTCGGTATTTCTTTTTACACATTTATCGGCAAAGGCAATTAGGTCTTTTGTTCCTTGTTCTTTATCGATAGATTTTTTAGTATACAAATACTCCAAAGAAACTTTATCGTCTCTTAGCTTCGGATATTTTGCAAATATTGCGTCATATTCGGCAATTAGTTCTTCTGGCTTTGAATTCGATTTTAGTTTAAAAAAGTAACCTCCGTTACTTCTAACGAAAACTTCGTCTACTAGACTTTTTCCTAATTCAGTGTCATTTTCTGTTTTTAGTAAAACAGAATAACCTTTTTCGTTATTGCTATCGGCAATCTTTTTTGAATCGTTTATTGTTACTAGAATCACTCTGACAGAATCAGAAACTTTTGTGGTAAACTCAAAACGTTTTCCGATTTTTTTTAACGGACTTATTTCAGAAGAAAAATCAGTAGAGGTAATAGATAAAATATTTGCTTTGGCGTTGTCTTCTATAGGAAGGCCTTGCGGAGGTTCGTAAATATAGGTATTGGGTTTGCCTACATTAAATTTATTATCTTTTAAATAGATTTTTCCGCTTTGAGAAAAAGCAGTGTTAAAGATTGTGAGAAGTAATAAAAGAATAGTTTTTTTCATTTGTTTTTGGTTTTTTGATTGATGATTTCTTAAATTTTAACGAATGCTAAATTATACAATGTTGCCTTTGTACGATTTTTATTAAGAAAATATTAGCATAAAAACGCAAATAATTTTAGACAATCAAAATTTTAGATTGCAGAAGAATGGCCTAAATCTTTTACTCCAATTGCGGTTCTATAAAATTCATAACCTTTTTCAGAGCGATCAGGTAGAAACCTTTCGCGATATTCATCGGCACCCAAATCTTCTGAAAGTTTAATGTCAAACTGATTTAAAAAGTTCGGCACATCTTCTGGAAGCAATCCAAAAGTCCAGTGTTCTTCTATGTTTTCTAGATCTTCCAGCAATTTTTTTCCGCCTAGAAAAGAATCAGGATTTTGAAGAATATCTTTATGTACATAAGTAAAAATAATATGACTGTTGTTGGCAAATTTTGAGATAAAAGAAAAAGTGCTTTTCACGGCTTCTTCGGTCAAGTAATTCGTAACGCCTTCCCAAATTACAGCTGTAGGTTTTGAAAAATCTAGATGGTGTTTTGTAGCCAATTGATTGAGATCTTCTTTATTAAAATCAATTTGAAGAAAAGTCACGTTTTCTGGAATCTTGCCAATACGTTTTTTATAGATTTCAGCTTTAAAATTTGAAGTATTCGGATGATCAATTTCTATTACAGGAATCGATTTTAGAAAACCAAGACGAACCGCTCTGGTATCAAATCCGGCACCTAAAATTATAACTTGTTCAACTCCTTTAGAAATTGCATTTTCTAGTAAATTATCAATGTATTTTGTTCTTGCAATTCCAGATGAAAGAGCTCCAGGAATCTTTTTGTTTATAATGTCGCCAATATATTTTCTAAAAAACGGATATGGAGACAAGTTTACAGCAAGCCTCAATTTTGAATCTATAAAATGTATGGCATAAGGATCTGAAAACAATCTTTCGTTTTCATTACGTTTTGTTTCCAACGCTCTAAAGAAGGCCATGTATTGCGCCGTTCTACTTGTTTTTGATGCTTTCATTCTGTTTTTATTTTTTCGAAAACAAATTCTCTACAACCCAAGCTGGGCCAATTAATAAAAACTGAAGATCTTTTAGGAACGAAGGTTTTTTGCCTTCAATATTATGTCCGTAAAATTGTCCGACCCACGCTAAAGCAAAAACAATAAGCGAGAAAATCCACAACGGAAAAAGTTGCGAAATGTAGTAATTTACAATTAGGCAAAGAATAGAAAAAATGGCAATCTTAATAGCCATTGCAATTGATAATCTGATATAGAAAACAAGAACAAAAAGCAAAACGAGAAATGCCCAATTTTCGATAATAGGAGCATTTAATTGTAATGTATTGGAGATTATCATACTCGGAATACTCATAAGTAAACCAACGATTGAAAAGAAAATAGCAGGTACACAAATATAATGTATTGCCTTGTTTTTTGGGTTTTGATGACTTACGGCATATTCTGCAAACCATTGATCTAATGTTCTCATTTTTTGTGGTTTTAAGGTTAGATGCGTAAATCTAATGAAATTTCTTTTAGGTTTTACCGTGCTGTATTTTCATTATTTGATCGACAATAGAAATGGCTTTTTCTAATGTAATTCCGTTTTCCTGATCTAAAGTTAAAGGATGATTTTCTTCGATCATTTTTATTTCGGGAATTAAACCTAAATCTTGTTCGATTGCAATTGTTTTAAGCGAAATAGTTTTGCCATAAGTTGGCACATCTGTCTGCATCCAGCCAAAATAAGGCTCTTGATTTACTCGGTTTGGATCTTCCCATAAATCCATTCTCAAACAAAAATTATCTTCGCTTATCGTAGTCCATACATTAAAAACCAAATCTTCATGATAATCTACAATAGGAATAGTTAACCTGCCACGATGAAAAAAATGTTCTTCGTCGATATAACACCAGCTTCCTCCGTATTCAATTCTTTGTTCTCTTTCTTCGGGCGGAATGGCAAAATAATAGGCAGGAAATTCATTTCCGAAACACAAAGGCATTTCATCAAAAACTTCTCCGCAGACAAGAACATTTGTAAGTATACATTTTTAATTTTTTAAAGAATCGACATTCTGATTGTACTGAAAAACATTGTCCCATAATTCGTCAATAGCAACAAGTGCTTCATTGAGCGGAATCACGTTCCATTTTTCATTAGTTTCTATTCCTAAACCAATGCTTTTTAATTTTAATAAAGCATCGTTTACATCAAAATCTAAGTCGGTATTTAGTTGGGTTTTAAACCAAGATTCTATTTGATTGTCTAGTTCTTCTGCTGTTAAAGATTTTTCGCTTTCGTGCAAAAAAGTATAGGCAAGAATCGTTTCTTTTAAAGCTTCTTCTTCAGAAGAATTCAGTAAAGAATAAAATGCTCCGCTGTTGTTTCCGACATTTTTAAAATACAAACTGTCTGAAAGCGTTTTAGAATAACGGATTTTTTTATTGATGAAATTGTTGTATTGACGAAAACAATATGCTCCTAAAATTCCTAGTGCAATTAAACCTTGATTTAAAGAAGTTTTACTGTTTAATAAATCTATTGTTTCGCCCGTTTGATAGGCTTCGTACATATTAATTAAAGCAGGAATCACTTTAGCGCTTAATAGAGAAAGTCCACCAAAAACACCTGGAACCCAAAGCAATAATTTATCCTTTAGAGACATTTTCGGAATGGCATTTGGAAAAACCGTTTCGAGATCGTTTTTAGGAACGCGTTTAAAGATTTTTAAAGCAATAGAACCTGGATCAATAGGCATTTTGCCCAATTTGACTTTCTTTTCTTTAAGATAATCTGCATCGCTATAATTCAGATAAATGAGAACACGATCGTAATATTCAATCTCGACTTCTTTGGTCCAGAAAAAGTATTTTTTGATCTTTTCTTTAGCTTTATGATGTCCGCGTGCATAAAGTTCGAAATCTTTAAAAGCATTAAAATCGATAGAAAGATTCAGCCCGATCAAATCAGATTCGTCAAAAGCTTCGTTTAATGCTTTCTGATCGATTCTATAGTAATTGCCGCGTTCTAAAACTTTGAGAAGTGTTTCTTTAAAAACAGGAAAATTGCTTTTATTGATAAACTGTTCACGTTCTTTTTCGCTTAAATCTGGATCGTAGAGCGCGTAATGCTGTTTTAGATTTCTATTTAGGTTAAAAGATTCGTAATGATAATAATGTTCGATAATTTCGAACAATTTCTTAAAATCGCTAACCTTATCTGGATTTTCAGCAAAAGCTAAAATTTGCTGTTCCAGTAAAAATTCTTTATTAAACGGAATATAATGTTCTCTAGTCATTTGGACTTTAATTTCTTGGCATTTACAGAACGCAAAAATACAGCCTGAAATTTGATTTTAGGCTTTATGTGTGATGTTTTTTTAACGCAAAGAGCGCTAAGAATTTTTAATTAAAGACTTAATAAAACCCCAAAGTTCGCAAAGCTTTATGGCAACATAGTTTTCCCGCAGATTTTGCAGATTAAGCAGATAAAACAAAATCTCTTAAATCTGCTAAATCTGCGAGAGAAAAACTTTGCGAACTTTGCGTTTTAAAAAAGATTCTAATTACTATCTAATATTCAAATATAACCCGTGGTTTGAACCGCGGGATGCTCAGAGATGAATTGAGATATGCTTTGTGTCCCCGTGGTTGAAACCACGGGCTATGTTGAAATAAAATTCGCAAAGCTTTGTGGAGATAAAGCTTTGCGTCTTCAAAAACTTCTCAAAAAAACTTAGCGAACTTTGCGTAATTCTTTGCGTTCTTTGCGGTAAAATAGGCGGTTAGAGAAACAAAAAAAAGTGAAATTTCCAATCGGTACCAGCGATTTGAAATCCCACTTTCTGTTCCAAAAAAAAAGTGACAAAAAATTAAGAAGCTCTCTAGAAGCTTTTTTTTAGAAACTAAAAATTATTCAATGCAATATTACCACTAAATAAAATTGTGGCTATAGGTGTTTTTACCTGTTTTTGTAAACAGTTTAAGATTTTGAGTAGTTGTGTCGAAAATGTTATTGTAATACCGTTTTTTTGAGTTCGATTACGCCTTGAATGTATTTTATTAATTCTTCTTTGGTTACAGCAAAAGGCGCTTTTTCTGCTTCAAATTTCAAATATAAATTGGCAATACTTTCGGCATCTAGATTTTCAGTAAGGTAGTGGTGTTCTGAATATTTTATAAGATGATCTACAAAAAGTTCGCGTCGCTTTCCTTTTTCGATTGTTTCAGGATCGCCTTCTCTAATTTTTTCGATTACAGATTCTGGCAAATCGATGGTTAGATACATACAATCTACAGAAACTTTTGAAAGCATTTCTTTGGGGACTCTTCCCGTTGCATCGCAATAAGCGCATGGTGCAGGAACCCATTTTAATTGTCGGTTTAAACGGCGGATATCATCCCAATCAACAAATCTTTTTCCAAGGCATCTTGGACATTTTATAGTAGATCTTTTAAAAAGATTAAAAATGGACATTGGTTTTTAAATAGCTTAGGGGTTGGTTTGTCGCGAATTTAAAGAATTAAGTAGGAAAAGTTACTGGAATCGTTATTTTTTTTAAGAAAAAAATTAACAAAATCGCAAACCTGAATAGGTGAGCACTTGTTGAATAATTCGGAAATGCATTTTTAAGATTCAGAAACCGCTTATTATTATTTAGATTCGCGATTATGATATTGTATTAGATTTAGTACAAACGAAATTTTTAATCTATTTTTTGATTGTACGAAAAGTTATACTTTTGTTTGCAGAGAAAGGTTTTAATGAAATAAAAAACTTTAAAGAATTTTAAATATCTTTGAATTATGAGCACAGCAACAAAACCAAAACATATAGGCAGAAACATTAGCCGAATTAGAGAACTTAGAGACATGAAGCAAGAAGCACTTGCTATTGCTCTTGGCATGAGCCAACAATATGTCTCTACTCTTGAAGGAACCGAAAATATAGATGACGAAAAGCTAAATAAAATTGCTCAAGCTTTAGGAGTTTCTGTAGAAACTATTAAGAATTTTAGTGATGAAGCCGTTTTTAATATTATTGGTAACACAGTGACTAATCATGATAATTCTGCTTTATTTCAATTTCACCCAACATTTAATCCAATCGATAAGTTGATTGAATCTTATGATGAAAATAGGAAACTTTATGAGCGTTTATTAGAATCTGAAAAAGAGAAGATTTCTTATTTGGAAAAGTTGCTTAAAGAGAAATAAGATTTATAAAGATTATAAAAATGGAAAAGAGACTTTTGTGAGAAAGTCTCTTTTTTTTGTTATATATATTAAAGAATTTTAAATGGCTACAAAAGCTTATTTGTTTGTATCACTATTAGGGGGATTTTTTTTAGTCGTTTTTGAGACCTTACGACGGTTTGTAGTTTTTTCTGTTTTGGATTCTAATTTAGAAATAGTACCATTTGATGATTTATTTGATTGATCTACCTCATTTGATAATTTAGATGCCTCTACTGTTTTTGGATGAGTGTAATCGAAACTTGTTAATTTACTAGTGATTTCTTCACTTTTTCTAATGGCATCTAAAGTAGGGTTAGAATTCCATTGACTCGCAATTTCGAAACTTTTCCTTATAGCGTCAAAATTAGAATTAATAGAATTCCATTGAGTTGCAAGCTCTGCATTTTTTATTAAATTAGCCAAATTAGCACTAGGCGAATTCCATTTAGTTGAAAGTTCTGCATTTTTTAATAAGTTAGCCCAATTAGCACTAGGTAAATTCCACTTTGAAATATATTTATCAGAAATTTTATAATCTATGTCATTCAATTCATTCAAAGTAATTGATATCTCATCAGCTTTTCTAACTTCTTTAACTTCTGTAATAGATTGTTCTTTAATTGAAGTCGCTAATTTTCTTTCTTTTGCAAACTGTAGAAAATTATCTGCATTATAAATTAAAATTCTAATTCCTGTTAGATCGTAGAACTCTTTTATTAATTCTTCTCTAGGGCGGATTGTTTTTCCATTTTCAATTGTCCACCAATCTTCTTTTCTGTCATCGGTTATAAATATTACTTCTTTTTTTCTTTTTTGGTAAGTGAAATTAATTCTTTCCAAATAATTAAGTCCCCGTAAATGTGCTGATCACCTCTTTTCTTTTTTGTTTCAAGATCTTTATAACCGGGAGGTATTAATTGATCGTAACGTTCTTTACCTTCTGTATATATTTTTTTTAATTCATCTTTACTAAATGGAACACCAACCTTGTTTTCATACAATTCTGTTAATTGTTTTAACACTTCGTCTTCTTTCTTAAAGTCAGGATGTTTTTTCTTTTGTTTTTCTAATTCTGTTTCAATTTTTTTTACGAATTCATTAAGTACTTTTTTTAGAGTTTCTACTTCTATAGAAGGATGTCGAACATATTGTTTTAGAACACCAGTAATATTTTTGTCGCAAATTTCTTTTATTGATGCAGAGAGAGTATAATATGAAGTGTCTAAATTTTCAATTACTGAATTTCTATTTGAATGATATTCATAACCAACTTGATAAGGCATATGTAATTTTTCCTTCAATTTAGATAAAGCCATTAAAAAATCTTTTCTTGTTGAATCTGAATATCTATATAAATTAAGTAATGTATTTGCATCAAAGACAAAAATTCCTTCATTCCAAGATTTGTCAATTTCCGTTTGATTTGGAGCGTAAAAGCCATAAAACTCTTTTTTCATAATTTTCCCAAGAATTATTTTAGTTTTTAGATTGCATATGTTTCGTACAATTATACCAATAAATAAAAACTCAATGGCAAGTACTTTTACGTATTTTACAAACCCGTAAAAAACAAAAAAGCCCAACTTAAAAAAGTTGAGCTTTTCAAAAATTATCTAATTATCCAAATTGACAAATTATCTAATTGGAAGATTATTTAGCAGAATCTGATATTTCCTTCCGACAGGAATAATATCACCATTTGACATTGTAAGATTTTTGGCAGTTACAGCAGTAATTTTAGTGGTATTTACAATATAAGATCGGTGAACTTGCAGAAAATGCGCACAATCAATTTCGGCACTTATACTCGCAAGCGAACCGTAAATGACAATTGGAGATTTTAGTTTACAGTTGTACAATTTCATGTAATTGCCGAGACTTTCGATGTATAAAATATCAGAAAGAGGCGTTTCAATTATTTGCCCGTTAGAGCGGTAAGAAAGGACTTTTTCGTCGTCGTCGCTTTCTTTTTTTAGATTATTTCCAGAATGATATGTTTTGGCTTTTTCTATTGCTTTTGAGAATTTATCAAACGAAATAGGTTTTAGTAAATAATCAATCGCATCGTTTTGGTAAGCCGAAAGGGCAAAATCTGAATAAGCCGTTGTTACAATCGTAATCGGACGATTGGGTTGCAGTTCCATTAATTCTACACCCGAAATTACAGGCATATTAATGTCTAGAAAAATAATATCGTATTGGTTTTCGTTGAGCAGTTTTATGGCTTCCATACCATTAAAAGCGCTTCCAGAATGTTCCAGTTCGTCAAATTTAGAAATGTGCGAAATCAAGGCTTTGTGCGCCGGCGATTCGTCATCAATTATTAGACAGCGGTAGGTAAGTGCCATATGGTTAGTTTTACGGTAAACATATTTTTCTCTTTTTTACAGCTCAAATTGTGTTTTAGGCCGTAAACTTCCAAACGTCTTTTTAGATTTTCAATTCCGATTCCGGTGCTCGAAAGTCGCGAACCCGAATCGAGATAATTGTTTTTCAATGTAAAAATCACGCCTTGGCATCGCACTTTCAAATCCAGATTAATAAACGGTTCTGGAGTTTCGGCAGAAAACTTCACTGCGTTTTCTACCAAAGGCAGAAAGAACAAAGGCGGAATCTCGATTTGATCGTGCACACCTTCAATGTTTTGTTTTACAGCGAGCCTTTCGTTTCTAAAGGTATAGTATTCGATATATTTTTTTATGAAAGCGATTTCTTCTTCCATTAAAACAAAATCTTTTTTAGAAGCTTCAATTTGATAGCGCAGCATGTCTGAAAGATTCAGGATTCTGTCTGGAACTTTATCGGGTTCTGCAAGGGCTTCTCCGTAAAGATTATTCATTGCATTCAATAAAAAATGCGGATTCAATTGCTGTTTTAAAAACGAAAGTTCAGACTTAAAATTCATAATGTCTTTATCGGCCTGACTCATTTTTTTGGTAATCACAATATGAAGAAAATAAAAGAAAGAACCGTTTATAATAAGCGATAAAATTTGAAGTGTCTTAAAATTTCCTAATCCGACAAGTGGGAAAAACCAATTCATAAAAAAGTAAAAACCAGTCCAATAAACGGCAAGAAGCGTAAAGAAGATTTTAAACTTTTTATGAAACAGAAAAGGCTTTATGATGCAAATATTGAAAATCGTAATCCAAACAATACACGGAAAATAACCTACAGCTATTTTGCTCAGAATATACGACCAGCTGTGTCCGTCTAGTTTTATTTCGTCGTAAACGCAGGCCAGAATGACTAAGTAGACAAGTGCATTTACGAGAAGATTTCGCAGAAAAAAGTTTTGATAGATTTTTGTAATTGTCATAACGGCAAAAATACTATAATCGTATAGTTTATAATCATTTGAAAGCAATAATTTATACCAACGCCATTCGTATAAATCATACGCCACTGGTATAAAATTGCTATAAAAAGAGAGACATGTCAATTACTTTTGGATTCAAATTTTATCTATACCCCGAAATAATTTATTCTAATTTATGAAATCTAAAATCATGTCTTTTGTGTTTGTTTTTTCCACTTTACAAGTAATAGCTCAAGAAAAGGAGCCAGGCGTAAAAACCTTTGCAAAAGCCGTGGTTGATAAATTTCCAAACACACGAACTTTTGATGTTCAATATGAAGCTTTAGGACCATCAAATTACGATTCAAGATTGTTTGGAAATAAATATGAAAAAGGAAGAATTGAAGATCACAATCGTTTCAAAGCGGCTTTCAATCTTCCGTTTTACGCTTCAAAATCTAAGAAACTGGTTTTAACGACTTCGCTTCGCTATAAATATGAAAATTATGGTTTTGGAGATATTTATAATTATCAAACCAATGAAACGTATACAAAAGAAAATCAGGAATTTCATTTTTGGGCAGGAGCATTGACAGCAACTTACATGTCGACACTTTTTAAGAAACCAGTCATTTACAACGCAACAGCAACGATTGACGGAGACGAAAAAAAATTACAACGGTTGAAAGGTTTTGCATCGGCAGTTTTAGTGCTAAAAAGAACACCTTCAACCACCATTACCGCTGGGGCTCTAGTATTGCTCGATCCATCATCGATTGTACCTGTTACGCCGCTTTTTTCTATAAACCATAAATTCAAACAATCGAAATGGGATATGGACTTTATTTTGCCTCAGCGTATATTATTTAGAAGAGAATTGTTAGAAAACGGAAGAATTTCGTTGGGAACCGAGTTAAACACAGAAAGTTTTTACTTGAATTTAGATAACCAAAATTTGAGAGGTGTTTACGAGCTGAATCAGTTAGAATTAAAATCGGGAATTACTTATGAATACAGTTTTACTCCTAAACTGATTGCATTTGTAAAAGGTGGCGTAAATAATGTTGTAAGTGCGAGACTAACAGAAAAAGGAGAGCGAACCAACCGTTATGTTTACGATCAGAAAGAAGATGCGCAAGGGTATTTTAGATTTGGAGTTTCATATAACCTTTTTAATCGAAAGTAAAATGTACAAGTTAAAAGAATTAAAAGAAGCAGAGATGATAGTAGAGATTTTTAAAACCAATGTTCAGAAAAAATCTGATGGAGATTACATAATTGCAGTGATGCAAAATCAATTTCCAAATTACAAAATCAATTTTGATTTGGAAGATTGCGATAAGATATTGAGAGTTGAAGGTTTTGATTTGCAGTGCAATAGTGTAATGAATCACGTAAGTGGTTTGGGTTATACTTGCGTGCGATTGGAATAATTTTGCATTTTAAATTAGGTGTAAATACGCTAGCGTATTTGCTTTTTTTGTAAGTATTTTGTGTAATATTTTAATTCCAAAAATAATACTGAAATGATAAGTTTTATACTTTCTCTTTTTCTTTTTCTTCTCACACAGTTATTCTAATTTAGCTGTTTATTCCTTAAATAGGGCTTTCTGTTGCTTTTTATTGAGCAAAAGGTTTGTTCTTTTTTTGCGTATTATTTTTTTAATTTTGCGCCATGAAAAAAACATTCCAACTCTTCGATTTTAGCCAGAAAGTCAATTACAAAAACGAAATTTTAGCTGGTTTAACTGTAGCAATGACGATGATTCCAGAATCGCTGTCGTTTGCTATTTTAGCAGGATTTCCGCCTTTAGTTGGGTTGTACGCCGCTTTTATTGCAGGTTTAGTTACGGCAATTTTTGGAGGAAGACCAGGAATGATTTCTGGCGGAGCAGGAGCTACCGTGATTGTTTTAATCGCCTTGATGAAATCGCACGGAATAGAATATGTTTTTGCGGCCGTAGCTCTCGGCGGTGTTGTCCAGATTTGTATCGGACTTTTTAAACTCGGAAAATTTATTAGATTGGTTCCGCAGCCCGTAATGTTTGGTTTTGTAAACGGTTTGGCAGTTGTGATTTTTATGTCGCAATTGGAGCAGTTTAAAACGGTTGTTAACGGTCAGGTTTCTTGGCTTCAGGGAACTCCTTTATATATTATGCTTGGTTTGGTCGCTTTAACCATTGCGATTGTTTTAATTTTTCCGAAGATTACAAAAGCGGTTCCAGCATCTTTAGTAGCTATTATGGTTGTTTTTGCAATCGTAATTATTTTTAATATCGAAACCAAAACGGTTGAAGATATCGCTTCGGTTCAAGGCGGATTTCCTCCATTTCATATTCCGAATATTCCGTTTTCTTTTGAAACTTTAAAAATAATTTTTCCTTATTCTGTAATTGTCGCTGCTGTTGGTTTAACAGAAGGTTTATTGACGCTGAATTTAGTTGATGAAATTACTGGAACAAGAGGAAATAGTAATAGAGAATGTATTGCGCAAGGAAGCTCAAACATTTTAAATGGTTTTTTCTACGGAATGGGTGGCTGCCCAATGATAGCGCAAACATTAGTAAATCTTGGCGCAGGATCTAGAGCCAGACTTTCAGGAATTATTGGTGCTTTGACCATTTTAATGATTATCCTTTTTGGTGCTCCCGTAATTGGAAAATTGCCAATGGCGGCTCTAGTAGGAGTGATGATGATGGTTGCTATTACCACTTTTGAATGGGCAAGTTTTAGGATTATAAATAAAATGCCAAAACATGATATTTTTGTTGGAATTCTAGTTGCCGTAATTACCATTGTATTACATAATCTGGCTTTGGCTGTTTTAATTGGCGTGATTATTTCTGCTTTGGTTTTTGCTTGGGAAAGTGCCAAAAGAATCCGTGCACGACATTATATCGATGAAAATGGAATAAAACATTACGAAATTTATGGGCCATTATTTTTTGGTTCAACCAGTGCTTTTTTAGAGAAGTTTGATATACAAAACGACCCTAATCATATTATAATAGATTTTAAAGAAAGTCGTGTTTCAGACATGTCGGCGATTGAAGCTTTGAACAATTTGACCAAAAAATACAATCAGTTAAATAAAACCGTAGAGTTGCAAGCATTTGAGCGAAGATTGCAGACAATTGCTTAAAAATGCTGATGCAGTTATAAATGTTAATGTTATTGAAGATCCGACTTATAAAGTGGTGTCTTAATAATTGTTAATTGTGAATTATTAATTGTGAATTAATTCAAATCGATTTTCTGTAGAGACGCACTGCTTTGTGTCTACGAAAAGTATCTCAAAAAGTTAAACCCGATAGGTTTTAAAAAACCTATCGGGTTTGTTATTGTTTGTCTATATTTTTTTTGTCAGGCTGAGCGAAGTCGAAGCCCACGTGCCAATTGGAGTGCCCTTCGACTCCGTTCAGGGTGACAATCATCATCAAATTTTCTAATTATCAAATTGACACAATATCTAATTTAGCGCAGCGCATCCTCAATATCACTCAGCTTTCCGTCAATTTCACCTACTTGCAAACCTAAAATATGGGCAATTAAAGGATAAACAGAAACATTCTGAAACGTTTTTACTTTCTTGTTTACTTTAAAAGCAGGACCTTTTGCGTAAAAAATAGCATGCATATCTTTTTCATTATTATCATAACCATGAGTTCCTCCATTGATATGCGTGCTTTCTTTGCCAACAAGACTCCATCCTTTGTCGGCTTCAATAACAAAATCGTGTACACGCGGATTCGTTCCGTAATGTAATCTTTTCGGAACTTCGGTTGATTTCCAGAATTTAATGTGAGGCACTTTTTTTAAAGCATTAGCAATCGAATCTTGATAGCCCGGTTTTGCCTGCAAACTCATAATCGGATTAATAACGTCTTTATAACCTAACCATTCTGGCTTTATATAATCTAAAACCGCTACTTTTTTATCATTGCTGATATCGGCCATTCCGTGATCTGAAACGATGATTAAATTGATTTGTTTTCCAATAGGCAATTGATCTAATCTTCTAGATATTTCTCCCATAATTGAATCCATTTTAATCACTGTTTTTTCAGTTTTTGGCGAATGCGGACCAAAATTATGACCCGTATGATCTGGTTCGTCAAAATATAAAGTTACCAAATGCGGACGTTGTTTTTCTGGAAGCTGCAGCCATTTCATAACCGTATCGATTCTAGCTCCGTACGGAACTTTACCATCATAATTTTTGAAATAACTTGGGTTTCTTTTGTCAATGTCAGAACCTGGCCAAAAGAAAGAAGCTGTTTTTACACCTTGCTGTTCAGCTAAATTCCAAATCGGATTTCCGCCATAAAAACGAGAATCATTTTTTGCGTTGCTTGATAAGGAAAAAGATTGATTTAAAGAAGCATCATAAAAAACATTATTGATAATTCCGTGATGATCTGGATAAAGTCCCGTTACGATTGAATAATGGTTTGGGAAGGTTTTACTCGGATAAGAAGGTTTCATTGATTTGGCATGAACGCCCTCTTTCTCAATTTGCTTCAGATTTGGGAGATTATACATTTTGCCATAATCCCATCGAAAGCCATCCATCGAAACTAAAACTACGTAATTGTCTTTGCTATTTTGGGCTTGTAAAAAAGCAGTAAGAAGTAAAAATGTAAAAGATAAAAAGTGAGTTGTGAATTTTCTCATTGTGCAATTTTAAATAGAATTGCAAAGGTAGAGATAACAGATTTTTTAAAGAAAAAGAGAATGTTAAATAAAAAATGGTTGCCACGAATTGCACTAATTTCCACGAATGATTTTTCTTTTCAGCCACAGATTACACAGATTAAAAGGATTTTTATTTTATGCAGATCATAGATTATAAAAATTAAATTAATCTGCTTGAATTTGTAGAATCTGCGTGAAAATTTTTTAGTGTATCCAATAAAGAAATCCTTTTAATCTGTGTAATCTGTAGCAACTTTTTACAAGCAAAATCATTCGTGGAAATTAGTGCAATTAGTGGCAAACAAAAAAAAAAGCGCCGGATAAAAATCCAGCGCTTTTAATTTTTAAGAAGAGAATGAATTACATCATTCCTGGCATTCCGCCTCCCATTGGCATTCCGCCTCCGGCATTTTCTTCTTTAATATCAATTAATGCACATTCTGTAGTTAAGATCATTCCAGAAACAGATGCAGCATTTTCAAGAGCTACACGAGTTACTTTTTTAGGATCGATAATTCCAGCAGTAAGCATATCTACATATTCGTCAGTTTTTGCATTGTATCCAAAATCACCTGAACCTTCAGAAACTTTAGCCACAACAACAGAACCTTCAAGACCAGCGTTTTCAACGATCGTTCTTAATGGAGCTTCAACAGCACGAGAAACAATTTGAATTCCAGTTGCTTCATCAGCGTTATCAGCTTTTAAGTCAGCTAAAGCAAGTTTAGCTCTCAATAAAGCTACACCACCTCCAGCAACGATTCCTTCTTCTACAGCTGCACGAGTTGCGTGTAAAGCATCATCAACTCTGTCTTTTTTCTCTTTCATTTCAACTTCAGAAGCAGCACCAACATAAAGAACAGCAACACCTCCAGCTAATTTAGCCAAACGCTCTTGTAATTTTTCTTTATCATAATCAGATGTAGTAGTTTCCATCTGACCTTTAATTTGGTTAACTCTGTTTTTGATGATATCAGCTTCACCAGCACCGCTTACGATAGTTGTATTGTCTTTATCGATAGAAACTCTTTTTGCGTTTCCTAACATTTCGATAGTTGTATTTTCAAGAGTATAACCTCTTTCTTCAGAAATTACAGTTCCACCAGTTAAGATTGCGATATCTTCTAACATTGCTTTTCTTCTGTCTCCAAAACCTGGAGCTTTTACAGCGACAATTTTAAGAGCACCTCTTAATTTGTTTACTACTAATGTAGAAAGAGCCTCTCCGTCAACATCTTCAGCAATAATCAATAATGGTTTTCCTGATTGAGCAACTGGCTCTAAAACTGGAAGTAATTCTTTTAAAGAAGATACTTTTTTGTCGTATAATAAAATGTAAGGAGAATCTAATTCAACTTCCATTTTCTCTGGGTTTGTTACAAAGTAAGGAGAAAGGTATCCTCTGTCAAACTGCATTCCTTCAACAACGTCAACGAAAGTATCAGTTCCTTTAGCTTCTTCTACAGTGATTACACCTTCTTTTCCAACTTTAGCGAAAGCAGTAGCAATTAATTCACCAATAACTTCGTCATTGTTAGCAGAGATAGAAGCAATTTGTTTGATTTTATCAGAATCACTTCCAACAACTTTAGCTTGCTTTGCAAGGTCAGCAACGATAGTTTCAACCGCTTTGTCGATACCACGTTTCAAATCCATTGGATTTGCACCAGCGGCAACGTTTTTCAAGCCTTCTTTTACGATAGCTTGAGCTAAAACTGTAGCAGTTGTAGTTCCGTCACCCGCTAAATCATTAGTTTTAGAAGCTACTTCTTTTACCATTTGCGCACCCATATTTTCTAGTGCGTCTTTTAATTCGATTTCTTTTGCAACAGAAACACCATCTTTAGTAACAGTTGGTCCACCAAATGATTTTCCGATAATTACGTTACGACCTTTTGGTCCAAGAGTTACTTTTACAGCATTTGCTAATGCATCAACACCACGTTTTAATCCGTCACGTGCTTCAATATCAAATTTTATATCTTTTGCCATTTTAATTTTTGTTTAAAGTTTGATTTGTTTCAAGTTAAATGAAGTTCTTAATTCTTCGTACTTAATACAATATTTTTTAGATAATCGCTAAAATATCATCCTCGCGCATGATTAGGTAATCAGTGCCTTCTAGTTTTAACTCTGTTCCTGCATATTTACCGTAAAGAACAGTATCACCAACTTTTACAGTCATTGTGTGATCTTTAGTTCCGTTTCCTACTGCAACTACAGTTCCTTTTTGAGGTTTCTCTTTGGCAGTATCAGGAATAAAAATACCTGACGCAGTTTTAGTTTCAGCTGCAACAGGCTCAATAAGTACGCGGTCTGAAAGCGGTTTTATGTTTAAAGCCATGATTTTATATTATTATAAGTTATACGATTTTTTTCTGTTCTATAAACTTTCAGAAACTATGCCATGCTAGAAAAACTGACATTATTTCTTAAAAAAAATGCCAGCTTTGACAGGCTGGCATTAGATTTTTATATTGAGCTAAAATTATTTAGTAGCTGGTGCTGCAGGAGCAGGAGTGTTTCCTTGTGCTGGAGCTGCTGGCGTGCTTGCAGGAGCTTCAGTTTTGTCAATGATTTTAGAATCTGTATCGCTTAAAGATCCAGAGAAGCTTAAGCTTGAAAGTAAAATTAGCACAATTAAAACAGTAGCTAAAGTCCAAGTACTTTTATCTAAAAAGTCAGTTGTTTTTTGTACTCCACCTAACATCTGTGTTCCGCTGATGGTAGAAGACAATCCGCCTCCTTTAGGGTTTTGTACCATGATAACTACGATCAATAGAAAACAAACTATTGTAATTAAAACTAAAAAAATTGAAAATGTGCTCATTACTTAATTATTGTTATTGTTATTTTGTTGTAAAATCTTTATATCCGATATGCGGTCTGCAAAGAAAGTAATTTTTTCTGGATATTTCAAAATTAATATTTCATATGCTTGAATTGCTTTTGTATATTTCTTTTGTTCCAGATATACTCTGGCCAGAGTCTCGGTCATTAAATACGAATTATCCTCTATAGTGGTCTCAATTTGAACTGCTGGAGCGCTTGTTCCAGGTTTAATTGGAGATATTTTCGGATTGGTTTCGATAAATTTATCGATAATTTCAGCCTTCTTTTGTCTCTCTTCTTCTTTAGCGACTTCAATTTTAGCTTGTTCTTCTGGAGAAATTTCGTTTGATCTGTCAATTGGTTCTGTTCGAGATAATTGAAGCCATTCTTGGAACGAATGTTTTTCACTTAAAGAAAAATCCAATGGTTTTCCTATTTCTAAATGTTCTGCGGCTGTTTTGGCAGGTTCATTCGGTTCTTCTTCTTCAATTATTTCTTGAGGCTGTTCCTCATTTTCTTCACGAATCTCTTCTTCTTTATCTTCAGCTTTGACAATTTCTTGAATTATTTCTTTTGGTTCTTCAGGTGCTTTTGTTTCAGCTTCTTTAATAGAAGAAAGAATAGAACGCTCAACAGTATTCATTTTGAATTCTGGAATGATCATCTCTTCGATAACGCTGTCATCGTCTTCTTCTTCAGTCGAATTTGTAGCAGGTTCTTCTACAATGGTTTCTTCTATAATAGGATTAACCTCTGTAAGTTGTTCAGCGTTTGCAGCTTCTGCTTCTTTTATAGAACTTAAAATAGAGTTTTCAATGCGCTCATTTTTAGGTTCTTCTTTAAGTTCTTCGATTTCTATTGGTTCTGGTGCAGAAAGCGTTTCAGAAACTTTTATAGAACTTAAAATAGAGTTTTCAATACGATCAATTTTAGGTTCCTCAGTTTGAATTGGTTCAGGAAGCGAAGCTGCCTCAACTTCTTCTACATCATTTGAAGTGTTAGATTCAACAATTTCGATTTTCTGTTCTACTTCTTCTACAATTGCTGGTTTTTCATAAGTAACCGATTGCGCTTCTTTTATTGCGGCAAAAATAGAAAGATCTATTTCGGGAAGAGGTTTTGGCTCTTCTTGTTTTATTGCAGGTTTTTCAAAAGTTATAGTTTGAGCTTCTCTTATTGCAAGAAAAATAGAAGGATCTATTTCTGGTAATTTTTTAGGCTCTTCTATAATTATTGGTTCATGAGCTTTTATTTCTTCGGCTTGTATAACTTCTTCCGTTTTTGCGACTTCTTCAACTTTTAGAGGTTGTACAACTGATGGTATTTCAATTGAAGGAGTTGGAACTTCTTTAATTGTATCCGACATAGGTTGCTCTTCAAGATCTGTTTTTACTTCAATTGCCTTTTGAATTTGCTCTGGCGAAATTATTTCACTGTCAAAAACAGTAATTTCAAGAAGATCTCTCAGTTTTTGTTCGTAAAAATCATTTTGAATCGAGGTAAAAGCCTCAGAAGTGATAAAATCAAATAGAACAGAACGATCAGACGTGTATGCAGCCGTAACTTTTAAAGCATAATTATACTTAAAACTGTTTTGATTGTAAAGTCCTTTTAATCGTAATGCACGCGCACTTTGAAAATACGGAAATTCATTCAAAACACTTCCTAATGCGTCTGCCTGCTTTTCTGTAATAGCATCGGGTTTGTTCATTAAGTAGGTATAATCGCTAACGTTCATTATTTGTTTTTTGTTTAATCGGTTAATTGTTTAATCGTTTATTTGTTTTTGGCTGTTTTATCGATTAAACGGTTTTACGATTTAACGATTAAACAAACAGGCAAGACTACCATTTTGCCAATGACTCATTAAAGATGTCTTGAGTGATTCTCTCAAAAATAACTCTGATTGCTTCATTTAAAACAGATCCTGTTGGTAAGTCTCGTCCAGGGAAGTCGTAATAGAATTCAAAAGACTTTTCAAAATCATCTGTTTCTTTTCTTTTATTCATAAATCGCACATTAACACGAATCGATAAACGGTTTTGTGCCGCTTGTTGATCTGCAGTTGCAGTCATTGGAGTTATTCGGTAATCTGTAATTTCACCTTCGTAAACCAAATCTCCACCATTACTAACTAAGTTTAGGTTGGTTTGATTCATGATCAAATCCTGCAAAGTCAAGGTAAAAGTTCTGTCGATTCCTGGTTCAATTAAATCTGCATTATTCTGAAAGAAGTTAACTTGAAAAGTTTTAGCATCGATTTTTCCAGTTCCTGTAAAATTATAAACAGAACAGCCACTCAACATAAAAAGGCTTAAAAGAGCAAAAAGAGAATATATTTTTTTCATAATGTTTATTGGGAAAATTCCAATTGAGTTCAAATATAAGTAATTGGAATTTGGAATTTGTTTTTTGAAATTTAATTATTTTTATAAATCGAATTGCTTGATTTTACGATATAAAGTTCTTTCAGAAATACCTAATTCATCAGCCGCAGCTTTACGTTTTCCTTTGTTTTTTTCTAATGATTTTTTGATCATTTCGATTTCTTTTTGTTCTAGACGTAAAATTTCTTCTTCTTCGATAGTTTCGGCAAATAAGTAATTGTCGTCTTGCATTTGATAATTATCTTCGCGAACAGCAGGAGTTGTCATAACAGCAGTTCTTGGTTCTTCTTCAAAATCAATTTCGCTATCGTTTTGTTGATTTCCGTAAATCTTCTGAATTAAATTTGGATTAATATCCTGCACTTTAGAAGTTCCGTTTTTCATTAACTCCAAAGTCAGTTTTTTCAAATCGTTCAAATCGCTTCTCATATCAAAAAGCACTTTGTACAAAATGTCTCTTTCTGTGCTAAAGTCACTTTCTTTTTTGCTGTCGCTAATAACAGAAGGAAGGTTGCTTCCTTCGGCTGGCAAATAAGATTGTAAAGTAGCAAGGCTGATATCGCGATTAGTTTCTAAAACAGAAATCTGTTCCGCCACATTTCGAAGCTGACGAATATTTCCGCTCCATCTAAATTTCTGTAAAAGTTGCACTGCATCATCATCCAATTTTAAAGGAGGCATTTTGTATTTATGGGCAAAATCGGCCACAAATTTTCTGAACAACAAATGAATATCGTCCTTTCTTTCTCTTAAAGGAGGTAAAGTAATTTCTACAGTACTTAAACGGTAGTACAAATCTTCACGGAATTTACCTTTTTCAATAGCATTAAATAAATTCACGTTTGTTGCGAGCAACGATACGAACATTTGTTTTTTGAACCTGAGACGAACCTACTTTTATAAATTCACCATTTTCCAAAACACGAAGCAATCTTACTTGAGTTGTTAGTGGTAATTCACCAACTTCATCTAGGAAAATTGTTCCGCCATCGGCCACTTCAAAATAACCTTCACGAGTACTTGTCGCACCTGTAAACGCACCTTTTTCGTGACCAAAAAGTTCACTGTCAATTGTTCCTTCTGGAATTGCTCCACAGTTTACGGCAATATATTTACCATGCTTTCTGTGTGAAAGCGAATGTATAATTCTAGGAATATTTTCTTTACCAACACCACTTTCCCCAGTTACCATAACCGAAATATCAGTTGGAGCAACCTGAATGGCTTTTTCAATGGCACGATTTAATTTTGGATCATTACCAATAATCTCAAATCGCTGTTTTATTGCTTGAACTGTTTCCATATTAGATTTTATCTTTTGCCACGAATTTCTCGAATTTCTCGAATTTTTGAAAAAGTGGTCAATGAATAACTCTTTTGTGTTGTAATGTCTTTTTATTAAAATTAACGATAATTCCTAAATCACTATTGGCTAATTTTAAATAATTTATTGTTTGAGCGATATATTCATCAACTATTTCTTTTGATGCTTTTACTTCTAAAATGATTTCGTCATAAACTACAAAATCAGCATAAAATTTATGTGCTAAAACAATTTCTTTATATTGAATATCGTATTCTTTTTCACGTCCATAAGGAATATTATGCTTTCTAAATTCATATTCTAATGCATCTTTGTAAACAATTTCTAGAAGACCACCGCCCAATATTCTATGAACTTCCATGCAAATTCCAACAATTTTATAGTACTCTTCTTTCCTGTATAATTCCATATTTGTTTTTAAAACAAATCTATAGAAATTTTTGAAAGAAAATTCGTGTAAATTAGTGAAATTCGTGGCAAAAAAATTAATTCATGCTACTCAAACCAACAGCTTCACCTTTTAAAGTTCCGCTAGTGCAGCTTGTGATTTTTACGTTTACGAAATCTCCAATTTTGTAATTCTCTTTAGGGAAAACAACCGTTATGCTTTGAGAGTTTCTTCCTGAGAACTCGTCTTTAGATTTCTTAGAAACTTTCTCGACTAAAACTTCAACTGTTTTTCCAACAAATTCCTCACTTCTAAACCAAGCATGTTTTTGTTGTAAATCGACAATTTCTTGTAATCTTCTGGCTTTAGTTTCTTCCTCCACATCATCCTTCATTTTTCTTCCAGCCAAAGTTCCAGGGCGTTCAGAATACGAATACATATAACCGAAATTATATTTTACATATTCCATTAAACTCATTGTATCTAGATGATCTTCTTCGGTTTCTGTTGGGAAACCAGCAATCATATCTTGTGAGATCGAAGCATCTGGAACAATAGCTCTAATTTTGTCAATCAAAGCCATATATTCTTCACGAGAGTGCAGACGATTCATTTCTTTTAAAATTCTATTACTTCCAGATTGAACTGGTAAGTGAATATGTTTACAGATATTTGGATATTTCGCAATAACATGCAAAATACTTTCGTGCATATCCTGTGGATTTGAAGTCGAAAAACGAATACGCATTTTAGGAAAACCAACAGCAACCATTTCTAACAATTGATCAAAATCGACCGCAGTTGCTTTTTGCATTTCAGAAGCATTTACAAAATCTTTTTTCAATCCGCCGCCGTACCAAAGATAACTGTCAACATTTTGTCCTAAAAGTGTAATTTCTTTAAAACCTTTTTCCCAAAGATCTTTAATTTCATTCATAATACTTTGAGGCTCACGGCTACGCTCACGTCCGCGTGTAAAAGGCACAACGCAGAACGTACACATATTATCGCATCCGCGAGTGATCGAAACCAAAGCAGTAATTCCGTTGCTCATTAAACGAACAGGCGAAATATCTCCGTATGTTTCTTCTTTTGATAAAATTACATTAATGGCGTCACGGCCTTCTTCAACTTCAGCCAATAAATTCGGAAGGTCTTTATAAGCATCAGGACCAACCACAAGATCAACTATTTTCTCTTCTTCCAAAAACTGACTTTTCAAACGCTCAGCCATACAACCCAAAACGCCCACTTTCATTTTCGGATTCGTACGCTTTACTGCATTATATTTCTCTAAACGCTTACGAATAGTTTGTTCTGCTTTATCGCGAATAGAACAAGTGTTTACCAAAACCAAATCGGCTTCTTCTAAAACAGAAGTGGTGTTATAACCTCCGTCAGACAAAATGGAAGCTACGACTTCACTGTCCGAAAAATTCATCGCACAGCCGTAACTCTCTATAAATAGTTTTTTAGTATTCTCAGGTTTATTTTCCAAAACAAGACTTTCGCCTTGTTTGCTTTCTTCAATAATCTTTTCCATTGTAAAAATTCAAAGTGCAAAGATAGGGTAATTGAAACGAATATGACAAGATGTCAGATAAAGAATTAACAATGTTTTAAAAAATTTAGATTGCAGATTTTAGATTATAGATTATGTGTTGTTTATCAATAGATATGTACTAGTTGTAAGTTTAAATTCAACTGCAAAAAATCTAAAATCTAAAATCTGCAATCTAAAATAAAGGGATTTCTTGGTTAAAAATCACTAAAAGTTATACCTATATATATTATCGAGATTATTACAGATAAATCTGCAATTTTAAGTTTCATAATATCAAAATACCTCAAAAATGCATTCGTAAGGTTAATATTTAAAAAAATAAATACTTTTGTTGCAGAAAAATAGAGCAATGGCAAAGAATTTAGTAATAGTGGAGTCACCTGCAAAGGCGAAAACGATCGAGAAATTTCTTGGGAGTGATTTTCAGGTGGAGTCAAGTTATGGACACATAGCAGACTTACCATCAAAGGAAATAGGAGTAGATGTAGAAAATGGTTTTAAACCTAAATATGAAGTTTCTCCGGATAAAAAAGCCTTGGTAACGAAGCTGAAGTCACTTTCTAAAAATGCCGAAACGGTTTGGTTAGCATCCGATGAGGACCGCGAGGGAGAGGCTATTTCATGGCACTTGGCGGAAGAATTAAAGCTAGATCGAAAAAAGACCAAACGTATTGTTTTTCATGAGATTACAAAATCTGCGATTCTCAAAGCAATCGATAATCCAAGAGAAATTGACTATAATTTAGTAAACGCGCAACAAGCACGTCGTGTTTTAGATCGTTTAGTAGGTTACGAATTATCTCCGGTTTTATGGAGAAAAATTAAAGGTGGACTTTCAGCGGGTCGTGTACAATCTGTTTCTGTACGTTTGATTGTTGAAAGAGAACGCGAAATACAAAGTTTCAATGCAGTTGCAACTTATTCTATTGTTGCAGAATTTGTAAACGAAGCAGGAAAAGCTTTCAAAGCAAAACTTCCAAAAAACTTCAATACTAAAAAAGAAGCCGAAGATTTCTTAAATCAAAACATTGGTTCTAAATATAAGGTAGCAGATTTAGAAACTAAACCTACCAAAAAATCTCCAACAGCACCTTTTACAACTTCTACGTTACAACAGGAAGCGACAAGAAAATTATACTTGCCAGTTGGAATCACCATGCAATTAGCGCAGCGTTTATACGAAGCCGGACTTATTACTTATATGAGAACCGACTCGGTAAACCTTTCTAAAGAAGCAATGGATGCTTGCACAAGCAGAAATCATAAAATCGTACGGGAAAGAATTCTCTAAACCGAGAACTTTTGCAAATAAAAGTAAAGGAGCTCAAGAAGCGCACGAAGCAATTCGTCCGACAGATATGTCTCGTCACACCGTAAATATCGATCGTGACCAAGCTCGTTTATACGATTTGATCTGGAAAAGAACTTTGGCTTCGCAAATGAGCGATGCACAGTTGGAAAGAACAAACGTAAAAATTGAAGCAGATAACCACAGCGAAATTTTTACAGCTTCTGGAGAAGTATTGCTTTTTGAAGGTTTCTTAAAAGTGTATTTAGAAGGTCATGATGACGATGAAGAAGAACAAGAAGGAATGCTTCCAGCTTTAAAAGTAAATGAGAAACTAGCAAATAACTATATTACAGCTACAGAACGATATTCAAGACCGCCTGCACGTTACACTGAGGCATCTCTGGTTAAAAAATTAGAGGAACTTGGAATCGGACGTCCGTCAACTTATGCACCAACAATTTCTACAATTATCAATAGAAATTATGTTGAAAAAGGAACTCTTGAAGGTGTAGAGCGTAATTATACACAGCTTACTTTACAAAACAGTAAAGTTGGTGAAAAAGTGTTGAAAGAAAATACAGGTTCTGATAAAGGAAAATTGGTTCCTACAGATATTGGAACTATTGTTACTGATTTCTTGGTAAAGAATTTCGGAAATATTTTAGATTATAATTTTACTGCAAAAGTAGAGCAAGACTTTGACGAAATTGCCGAAGGAAATATTGACTGGGCAAAAATGATGCAGGATTTCTACAATCAATTTCACCCGAATGTTAAAGAAGTTGAAGCAAATGCTGAACGCGAAAGTGGTGAAAGAATCTTAGGAAGAGATGCAGACGGAAGGCAAGTTTCTGTTCGTTTAGGAAAATTTGGGCCAATGGCGCAAATTGGAGAAGCAGATGATGAAGATAAAAAGTTTGCTAGTTTAATGGCGGACCAAAATATAGGAAACATTACACTTGAAGAAGCTTTGAACTTGTTCTTGCTTCCAAAAAGTTTAGGTGAATATAAAGGAGAAGAAGTTGAAGTGAATAATGGTCGTTATGGTCCTTATGTTCGTCACGGAAGCGTTTTTATTTCATTGCCAAGAGGAGAAGATCCGCTTAATGTTTCTAAAGAAAGAGCTCAAGAGCTAATTGACGAGAAAGCACTTGCAGATGCACCGATTGCTGTTTATAAGGGCGAAGGTGTTCAAAAAGGTGTGGGACGTTTTGGACCATTCATTAAATGGAACGGACTTTTTGTAAATGTGAGCAAGAAGTATAATTTTGATAATCTTTCTCAAGCTGATGTTGAAGAATTGATCGAAGACAAACTTCAGAAAAACATTGATAAAGTTATTCATAACTGGGAAGAGGAAGGAATTGTAGTAGAGAAAGCCCGTTGGGGGCGTTCTGTAATTCTGAAAGGAAAAATCAAAATTGAATTAAGTAAAGATGTTGATGCAACAAAATTAACATTGGCTCAAGTTCAAGAAATGATTGCCGCTAAAACACCAGCGAAAAAAACACCTGCAAAGAAAACTGCGACTAAAACAACAACGGCTAAAAAAGCTCCAGCTAAAAAAACGGTCGCTAAAAAGAAATAAGTATATAAATGGAATTTGATTTTCTAGAACCAGTTAATGACGGAATTATAAAATTCGTCGGAGCGCTGTCTTCACAAGAGCTTGGAAGCAAAGTTGTCTTTCATACCCAAGATCAGTTTCCTGATATTGAACAGATTAATATTGCTATAATTGGTGTTTTAGAAGACCGTACAAATATCAATATGATTAACGAGGTTAATCTTTCGGCTGTACGTAAAAAGCTATATGGTATGTTTCCTGGTAATTGGGATGCTTCAATTGCGGATCTAGGTGATATACTTGCAGGCGATTCTGTAGAGGATACTTACTATGCATTAAAGAAGGTTACAGCTACATTAATTAAGAATAAAGTCATTCCTATAGTCCTGGGAGGTTCTCAAGATTTGACCTATGCTTTGTATCGTGCTTATGATGATTTAGAGCAAATGGTAAATTTGGTTGCTGTTGATAATAAGTTTGATTTTGGTAAGGAAAACGAGTCAGTTTCAGCCAATTCTTATTTGACAAAAATTATTATTGATGAGCCAAATAACCTTTTTAACTATTGTAATATAGGATATCAGACTTATTATAATTCACAAGAAGAAATTGATTTGATTGAAAAATTATTTTTTGATGCTTATCGATTGGGTGAAATCTCAAATAAAATCACTCTGGCTGAGCCAGTTTTCAGAGATGCAGATTTGGTTAGTATAGATTTGAATTCTGTAAAATCTTCTGCGTCAGCAAATATGGTGACTTTTGAGCCAAACGGATTTAATGGAAAAGAAATTTGCGCTCTAGCTAGATATGCTGGTATAAGTGATAAAGTTTCTTCTTTTGGAATATTTAATCATAATAGCACACTAGCCGAGTCGGTTATTATTTCTCAGATTGTATGGTATTTTATTGAAGGGTATCACTATCGCTCAAAAGAGTATCCGTTTGGAAGCCGAGCAAATTATTTAAAGTATATAGTTCCGTTAGATGATGAAGAATTGATATTCTATAAAAGTGATAAAACAGAACGTTGGTGGATAGAAATTCCATTTGAATCAAATGGGAGCAATAAATTGAAAAGAAATACGTTATTACCCTGTTCTTATGATGAATATTTGTCGGCTTGCAATCAAGAATTGCCAGAAAGATGGTGGAAAGCGCAACGAAAAAATGCTTTATAGACCGAAAATTTAAGTGAAATCTTAAATTTTTAAAACCTGTTTAAAAAGGTTAAAATAAATTAGTAAGAAAATGTTTATAATACATAAAAATTAACGTTTTACATCGATTTTTTGGTACAGTTTGTCGATAAAATATTTTTTTTTATTTTATTTAACATTATTTTTGAACGGTAAAATAAATTCGCAAGTAGTATTGTTTTTTAGATAAATAATAAATACGTTTACGGACTTTTAATAATGAATAGATAATCCCAAATTTATATGAAGAAGTTTATTGCATTTGCGACAATGTTAACACTAGTAATCGGCTGTGGTAAGTCAGGTGACAAAGGTGAATTAGTTGGTGTTACAGGAGGGAAATGGCATCCCGAGAAGCCTTATGGAATGACATTAGTTCCGGGTGGATCTTTTATTATGGGTAAATCAGATGCTGATTTAGCTAACGTAGAAGATGCTCCAACTAAAACAGTAACTGTTCGTTCGTTTTACATGGATGAAACAGAGATTACAAATAGTGAGTACCGTCAATTTGTGGAGTGGGTAAAAGACTCAACAATGAGAGTTCGTTTGGCAATCTTAGCAGACGAAACAGGTCAGAAAGCTACTGATGGAAAAGGTAAAAAAGGCGGAAGTATTGCTGATTATGCTTTTAATGATTCTGATCCAGAAAAAATGACAGCTTATGATAAATATATGTATGACAACTATTATAGTGTTGGTACAAAAGACGATCCGTATGCTGGAAGAAAATTAAACAGAAAAGTTAAGTTAATTAAAGATACAAAAGCATATCCAGATGAATATTATGCTGAAGTAATGGACTCTATGTATTTACCAATTGAAGAATCATATAATGGTTTAAGAACAATTGACGTAAATAAATTGAAATTCCGTTATTCTTGGATGGATATTCAGGTCGCTGCAAAAGCTAAAGTTGGAAAAAGAAGCGACTTCGTAAAAACTGAACAGGTAAATGTTTATCCTGATACTGCAGTTTGGATTAAAGATTTTGCTTATTCATATAATGAGCCAATGCACAATGACTATTTCTGGCACAAGGCTTACGGAGATTATCCTGTAGTTGGTGTGACTTGGAAACAAGCTAAAGCATTTTGTGCTTGGAGAACTTTAAATAAAAATAGCTACATTAAATCTAAGAAAAAAGGACGTGACTTAGTAAATGCTTTCAGATTGCCAACTGAGGCAGAATGGGAATATGCTTCGCTAGAGGAGGTCTGGAGTCTGCAACTTACCCTTGGGGAGGTCCTTATACTAAGAGTGATAGAGGTTGTTTCTTAGCAAACTTTAAGCCAAGTAGAGGAGATTATGTCTGCTGACGAAGCTCTTTACACTGTTGAAGCTAAATCTTACGATGTAAATGGTTACGGCTTGTACAACATGGCAGGAAACGTTTCTGAGTGGACGGATTCAGCTTACAATCCAAACGCTTACGAATATGTTTCTACAATGAATCCAAACGTAATCGATGGTAAAAACCAAAGAAAAGTTGTTCGTGGAGGATCTTGGAAAGACGTTGCTTATTTCCTACAAGTAAGTACTCGTGATCACGAATATGCAGATTCTGCTAGAAGTTATATCGGATTTAGAACTGTACAAGATTATATGGGAACGCAAGTTACCGGAAACAGAAAAAAGTAATTTTATAATTTTATCAATATCCAACAAATCTATTTTAAACCTAAAAAAAAGTATTATGGCATTATTAAGTAAAAAAGCAATGAATTTCGCTTATGGTATGGGAGCGGCAGTGGTAATCGTTGGAGCGTTATTCAAAATTACTCACTTCGAGATTGGACCATTAACAGGTACAGTTATGCTTTCAGTAGGATTACTTACTGAGGCGTTAATTTTTGCGCTTTCTGCTTTCGAACCAGTTGAAGAAGAACTAGATTGGACTCTAGTTTACCCTGAATTAGCTAATGGACAAGCTAGAGAAAAAAAGGCTAAAGCTGAAACTCCAACTGATGCTCAAGGATTATTATCTCAAAAATTAGATTCATTATTAAAAGAGGCTAAAATTGACGGTGAATTAATGTCAAGTTTAGGAAACAGCATCAAAAACTTCGAATCTGTCGCTAAAGGAATTGCTCCAACAGTTGATTCTATCGCTTCTACTAAAAAATACGGTGAAGAGTTATCTTTAGTCATGCAGCTCAAATGGAATCATTAAACAGTTTATATAAAGTACAATTAGAAAGCGCTTCTAGAAATGCTGAGGCTAACAAAGAAATCGCTGAAAACGCTTCTAAATTAAAAGAACAAATGGCTTCTATGACTGCAAACATTGCTTCTTTAAACAGTGTTTATGGTGGTATGCTTTCTGCAATGAGTAACAAAGGATAATTAGTTTTTAACTAGATATTATATTTATTAATTAAGGACTAATTAGAAAAAAATGGCAGGAGGAAAATTAACCCCTAGACAGAAGATGATCAACCTGATGTATCTGGTTTTCATCGCAATGTTAGCAATGAACGTATCAAAAGAAGTTATTTCAGGTTTTGGTTTATTTAACGAAAAATTTGAAGCTTCTAATGTTACATCAATCACAAACAATACTGCTTTATTGCAAGCTTTAGATCAAAAAGCAGCAGAAGCTAAAGGAGAATTTGCAGTAGCAACTGCAACTGCTCATAAAGTTGAAACTATCTCAAAAGATTTTTATGCATATCTAGGAACTTTAAAAGCTCAATCTATAAAAGGATATGAAATTGATAAAGAAACTGGAAAACTACCATACGAAGCTATGGATAGAGGTGATAACATCGATGACTGGTTCACAGGAGATGGTTATACTAAAAAAGGAGATGCAATTATTGTCGCAATCCAAAAGTATAAAGCAGATTTAAAAGCTGCTTTAGGTTCAGATAAAAAATATGCTAACATTATAGCAGAAGTTGAGAAGAAATTTGATGTTTCTGATGTAAAAAATAAAGAAGGTATAAAAGAAAAATACTTAGCTTATCACTTTAAAGGATTTCCTGCAATTGCTTCAGTCGCAAAACTTTCTGCATGGCAGAATGATGTTCAAAAAGCTGAAACTGATGTTTACAACAGTGCTTTAGGAAAAGCTGCTGTTCAGGCTGCTTCTTACAGCAACTATCAGGCAATTGTGGTTTTAGATAAAAATGCTTATTTCCAAGGTGAAAAAGTTACTGGTAAAGTTGTTTTAGGTCGTTATGATGAAAATACTAAACCAGAAAGCGTTTCAGGAGCAGTATTAGATCCAGCTACTGGACAAGCAAAAATTAACTTAACAGCAGGAAGTGTTGGAGAACAAAACATTGGTGGTCAATTCAATTTTATTGAAGACGGTAAAAAAATCAATCTACCATTTAAAGGTACTTACGTTGTAGTTCCAAGACCAAACTCTGCTACAATTTCTGCAGACAAAATGAACGTAGTGTATAGAGGTGTTGTTAACCCTATCTCTGTTTCTTTTGCTGGTGTTGCTGATAATAAAGTTGTTGCTAGTGCTCCAGGTTTATCTTCTGCTGGAAAACCAGGAAAATATAACATGAGCCCAGGTCAAGGTACTGAAACTACAATTTCTGTAACAGGTACTTTACCAAACGGTGATAAAGTAACTGATAAGAAAACATTCAGAATTAAAGGTATTCCTGGTCCAACAGGAACAATTAGAGGTGAAATGGGTGTTGTAAAAGGACCTAGATCTAACCTTGAAGTTGCTACTATTGGAGCTAAACTTCTTGATTTTGATTTTGAAGTTGAGTTAGATGTTGTTGGATTCAATATGAAAATTGCTGGACAACCTACAGTTGTTGTTACAGGAAACAAAATGAATGCACAATGTAAACAAGTACTTTCAAGAGCAGGTAAAGGAGACCAAGTTACTATTTCTGAAATTAAAACTAAACTTGTTGGAGCTGGTAGTTATTTATTGCCAAGAACTGCTCCTGTAATTTACGAAATACAATAATAAAGGTAGTGTAAACTACATTCAATATCTTATAACGATACCACGATGAAAGTAAGAAATTTTTTAATAGCTATTTTTTGTATCGCTGGAGGTTTTGCTTCTAATGCGCAATCTAATTTGCTAAACGCTAAAACTCCTGCTCAAATTGGACTTAAAACTCCTGCTCAATTAATATCTGATAATGATAAGCCTTTGGCTTATGGCTATGTAGATGATAGAGATGTTTTGATGGGAAAAACAACATGGGAAATCATTGACTTAAATGAGAAGATTAATTTTCCAATGTATTTTCCGGTAGATACAGCTAATATTGGTCCTAATAGACGTTCTCTTTATGACGTTTTAACTAAAGCTATTAAAAGTGGAAAAGTTACTGAAGTGTATACTGACAGTTATTTCAACACTAAAAAATCTATGAAAGACATCGAAGGATCATTATCTCGTATTGATACAACAGATGCAGGTAGAGAGTTAATTAACCAATACCCAGATGACTATAAATCACGAGTTGTGAAGAAAAAAGTTGTTTCTGGTAAAGGTAAAAATAAATCAGTTTCTTATGTTGAAGAGACAGTTGGACCTACAAGAACAGTTCCTGCTGAATATATCTTAAAACAAGATCTTACTGCTGCAGATGTTACTCAGTATAAAATTAAAGGATATTGGTATTTTGATAAACGTCAAAGTGAGTTAAAATATCGTTTACTAGGAATTTGCCCAGTAACTCCAGATGTTTATACAATGAATAGTGATGAAAAGGATTATATTGAATTGTTTTGGGTATTCTTCCCAAATGCCAGAGAAGCTCTGCATGAAGCAAAAGCTTTTAATGACAACAATTCAGCTCTTCCGATCTCATTTGATCAGATTTTAAATTCTAGACGTTTTAACGCTGTTATTTACAAAGAAGAAAACCTTTATGGAGATAGAGCTATTAGCGATTACATGAAGGATAACGCACAAAATCAGTTATTAGAATCTGAAAGAGTGAAAGAGAAAATTCGCAACTTCGAACAAGATATGTGGAACTACTAAGTTGATACATAGCATGATAATTAAAAAACTCTTACTACCTTTGTAGTAAGAGTTTTTTTTATGTCTATAATCAATTAATGTTCCGAAGTGATATTGGAATGCATTATTTTTTATTTATGTAGGAAAAATAACAATATTTATAATAAAATTTCGTTTAATGTCTTGTAAAAATTATCATGATGAAAGTAAGAAATTTATTAGTTGCTATTGTTACTGTTCTTGGAAGCCTATCTTCTAACGCTCAGTCTAATTTACTTAATGCCAAAACTGCCGATCAGATAGGAATTAAGACACCAGCTCAAATGATATCTGATAACGACAAACCTCTAGCATATGGTTATGTTGACGATAGAGATGTTTTAATGGGGAAAATGGTTTGGGAAATTATTGATTTGAATGAAAAAATCAATTTTCCGTTATATTTTCCCGTGGATACGGCTAATATTGGTCCCGAACGACGTTCATTATATGATATTTTGACGAGAGGAATCAGAAGCGGAAAGATAACAGAAGTTTATGCCGACAGCTATTTTAATACAAAAAAGTCTTTAAAAGATATTCAAGGCGCACTATCGCGTGTTGATACTACCGATGCTGGGCGAGAGCTTATTAATCAGTATCCTGATGACTTTAGAACGCGTGTGGTCAAGAAAAAGGTTGTTACTGGAACAGGAAAAAATAAAAAAGTCACTTATGTTGATCAAACTGTTGGGCCAACAAGAACTGTTCCTGCTGAATATATTTTGAAACAAGACTTGACAGCTGCAGACGTTAGTATGTATAAGATTAAAGGATTTTGGTATTTTGATAAAAGGCAAAGTGATTTAAAATATCGTCTGCTCGGAATTTGTCCTGTAACCCCTGATGTTTACACGATGAATAGTGATGAGAAAGATTATATCGAGCTGTTTTGGGTTTTCTTCCCCAATGCACGGGAAGTATTGCATGAAGGAAAAGCTTTTAATGATAAAAATTCGGCAATGCCAATTTCGTTTGATCAGATCTTAAACTCTAGATATTTTAATTCTGTTATCTATAAAGAGGAAAATGTATATGGTGATCGTGAGATTAAAGATTACATTAAAGATAATGCACAAAGCCAATTGCTAGAATCTGAAAGAGTAAAAGAGAAGATTCGTAATTTTGAAGAAGATATGTGGAATTACTAAGGTCTTAAACTGAATAATAAGAAAAACTCTTGCTACCTTTGTAGTAAGAGTTTTTTTATTTTATCTATATACTGCACAATGCTTGATTATTTAATCGTCGGATCTGGTTTGGCTGGAATTTCTTTCGCTGAAGTTGCGCTTAAAAACAATAAATCTATTTTAGTTATTGATGACAAGTCTCAGAATTCTTCTAGGATTGCTGGAGGTTTATATAATCCAGTAATTTTAAAACGTTTCAGTGAGGTTTGGAATGCGAAGGATCATTTGGTCCTGATGAATGAGTTTTATGATGTCGTGGAAGATAAATTACAAGAGAAATTTAACTTTAAGATGCCAATTCTAAGAAAGTTTTTTTCTATTGAAGAGCAAAATAATTGGTTTGCGGCTTCTGATAAAATAAACTTAGCTCCTTTTTTGTCAACCAAAATAATTACTAAGAAATATCAAGGTATTGATTCTCCTTTCGATTATGGAGAAGTTCTGCATACAGGTTATGTCAAAACAGGACAATTATTAGAAAGTTACAGAGCATATTTAAAAGAGAATAATTTACTTCTGGAAGAATCTTTTCATAGTTCTTTTTTAGAGATTCTCGATTTAGGAATTCAATATAAAAATATTAAAGCACGCAATATCATATTTGCAGAAGGTTTTGGGTTGCATAAAAACCCTTATTTTAATTATCTTCCTTTGGATGGAACAAAAGGGGAGTTGTTTTTAATAAAAGCACCTGATTTGAAATTAGATTTAATTGTTAATACCAGTGTTTTTATTTTACCAGTAGGTGGCAATTTGTTTAAAGTTGGAGCTACTTACAATTGGCACGATAAAACAGATCTTCCTACTGAAGAAGGAAAACAAGAACTTCTAGATCGTATTAAGGAAATTATAACGTGCGATTTTGAAATTGTAAAACACTTTGCAGGAGTACGTCCTACAGTTGCAGATAGGAGACCATTAGTAGGAACTCACGAAGCGTACAGTTCTATTCATATTCTTAACGGACTAGGAACACGTGGTGTCATGCTTGGACCTGCCTTAGCAAAAATGTTATATGATAATATTGAATCGGGAACTCCAATAGATAAAGAAGCCGATATAAAACGTTTCCACAAAAGATATTTGAAATCTCTTATTCCTGACCGGCCTTAGGATCATAAGAAACAAACATATTAATGTATAGGTTTCTCGAAAGGCGTAATACAAAAGGGAATAAAACCACTAATGTTAGGATAATTGCGATAAACGATTGTTCTATTGTTGCTTCAAAAAAAACAAATGAAACAATAAAAGCAAGAATTCCTACAGCAACATTTAGTGCGTAACTAACATACATTGCGCCGTAAAAAAACGAAGGTTCAATTTGATATTTGAATCCGCAATGGCTACAATTTTCATTCATTTTGAGAACCTTACTTAAATGAAGTGGGTTTTTGTCTTCATACATACTTTCTTTTTGGCATTTTGGACAACTTCCTGTAATGATACTATTTAGCTTGGAACCTCTTTTGAACATTTTAAGTAAATTTTATGGTCTTTAATTCATCTCAATTGTATTTGGATACAGTTTGAATGGGAGAATTTATTTAAAGCAAATATAAGGTATTTTCTGGCTTTAAGCTATTTAATTACGACGAAAACTTATAGCCTGTCTTGGTTTGATGTTGAATTATAATATTCATCTGCACTATTTTCTTTTTCTTAAAATATCAAATTTAGAAGAGGTTTTTAGTTTTTGAATTTTCCAAAAGCTATTGTTTTTCAGTATAAAAACTTCAATTAAAAGTTATACTTTTGCACTTTCAAAATTGTAACAGGATAATTCGCTTGTTTACAGTTTATTTATTTAATGAATATAAAAGGTTTTTTAGCCTTTACTTACAGCAATACATTATGCTTAATATACACAATCTTTCTGTTTCTTTTGGAGGAACCTATTTATTTGAAGAAGTTACTTTTCGTTTAGGCGCTGGCGACCGTGTAGGTCTTGTTGGTAAAAACGGAGCAGGTAAGTCTACAATGCTAAAAATGTTGGCAGGAGATTTTAAACCAGACTCAGGAGTTATTTCTCAAGAGAAAGATATTAAAATGGGATTTCTTCGTCAGGATATTGATTTTGAACAAGGAAGAACCGTTTTAGAAGAAGCATATGAAGCTTTTACAGAAATTAAAATTGTAGAGAAAAAGCTTGAAGAAATCAATCATCAATTGGTTACAAGAACCGATTATGAAAGTGAAGAATATGGGCAGATTATAGAAGATTTGTCTGATTACACACATCGTTTCGATCTTCTTGGAGGGTACAATTATGTTGGTGATACAGAGAAAATCCTTTTAGGTCTTGGTTTTAAAAGGGAGGTTTTTAATAACCAAACTGAAACATTTTCTGGAGGATGGAGAATGCGTATAGAATTAGCTAAATTATTGTTACAGTCGAACGATGTATTGCTTCTGGATGAGCCAACCAACCACTTAGATATCGAAAGTATCATCTGGTTAGAGAATTTCCTTCGCAATTATCCTGGAGTTGTGGTAATCGTATCGCACGATAAAATGTTCTTGGATAATGTTACCAATAGAACAATCGAAATCTCTTTAGGAAAAGCATACGATTTTAATAAGCCATATTCTCAATATTTAGAGTTACGTCACGAAATTCGCGAAAAGCAATTAGCAACTCAAAAGAATCAGCAGAAAAAAATTGAAGAGACCGAAAAATTAATCGAGAAATTCCGTGCAAAAGCTTCAAAAGCTTCAATGGCGCAATCGCTGATTAAAAAGTTAGATAAAGTAGAAAGAATCGAAGTTGACGAAGATGACAATTCAGTTATGAATATTTCTTTTCCTGTTTCTAAAGAACCTGGAAAAGTAGTTATTGAAGCTGAACATGTGACAAAAGCATACGGAGACAAAACGATTTTAAAAGATATCAGTTTATTAGTTGAAAGAGGAAGTAAAATCGCTTTTGTTGGACAAAACGGACAAGGAAAATCGACTTTCATCAAAGCGCTTGTAAACGAGTTTGAGTACCAAGGAAACATTAAATTAGGACATAATGTACAATTAGGATATTTTGCTCAAAATCAAGCTGAATATTTAGATGGAGAAATTACTTTGCTTCAAACAATGGAAGATGCGGCAACAGATACAAACCGTATGAAAGTGCGTGATATGTTAGGTTCTTTCCTTTTTCGTGGAGATGATGTTGAGAAAAAAGTAAAAGTGCTTTCTGGAGGCGAACGTAACCGTTTGGCACTTTGCAAGTTGTTGTTGCAACCAATCAATGTGTTGCTAATGGATGAGCCTACAAACCACTTAGATATTAAATCTAAAAACGTTTTGAAAGCGGCGCTTCAAAAATTCGGTGGAACTTTATTGTTGGTTTCTCACGATAGGGATTTTCTTCAAGGAATGTCTAACATCGTTTACGAATTTAAAGATCAAAAAATTAAAGAATATCTTGGTGACATCAATTTCTTTTTAGAAGCGTACAATCTTGAAAATATGCGTGAGGTGGAGAAAAAAGATGTTATAAAAAAAGAAGCTCCAAAAGAAAAAGAAGTTGCAAAAGTATCTTATGAAGATCAGAAAAAAGGGAAAGCACTTCAGAACAGGTTAAGTAAAATTGAAAGCCAGATTCAGCAATTAGAAAAACAAATTCAGCATGACGATAAAATGCTAGAAACTAATTATGATAAACACATCGAAGATGCTTCATTTTTTACAGCTTACAATAAAAAGAAACAAGATTTAGAACAATTGTTAATTGACTGGGAAGTTGTTTCGGAAGAGATTGATAGTTTTAATGCATAGTTTTAATGCATAGTTTTTTTGTTTTAAATTGCAGGCTTCAAGTTTTGTCTTGACGAGTAATTCTTAACACAAAGCACGCTAAGTTTTTATAGTTTGCATTTACAATGTACAAAGTTCGCAAAGCTTTATCGATAGACAGCTTTGCGAACTTTGCGTTTTTATAAAAGCTTAGAGATCAAAAAAACTTGGCGTTAAAACATTCATTCAGTTTAAAACTTGAAACTTGAAACTTGAAACTTGAAACTTGAAACTTGAAACAAACTACTTAATAATTCCAATAGATCGAGAGTGTTCAATTGCTTTGTCGCTTTCTTTAAAATAACAAACAGAAACATTCAGGCTCTCTAGATTTTTCAGGATTTTTTTTACTTCATTTTTCTGAGCTTTGCCAGTTTGTCTAATATAAACGGCAACAACTGTAACGGGAAATATTTTACAGATTCTTTCATAAAGCATTGGGTCGTGCTGAGAATCATCTCCCATTAAAACGTATTTTAGAGTAGGATAGAATTCTACTACATGTTTGATTTTTTCGAATTTATGATCATGATTTCCTCTTCCGCTCATAAAGAAATCGGTGATTCCTCTTTTAATATCTTTTAAAAGAAAAACTGCTTTTGGCAAATGATTTATTTTAGTGAATTTGGCAATAAATCGATATAAATTCCATTCGCTGCTAGAGATGAAGAAAAAGGCATTTACTTCTTCTAGATTGTCTCTTCCAGCAGAACTTAAAGCTTGATAATGAGCTACGACATCTTTAAAAACTTTGCGGTCATTTACATTTCTAAATAATAAAATATAAAGTTTTCGAAAAAAGTTATTTGTGTGTGAAATCAGAAAAGTATCATCAATGTCAGATATAATTCCTAGTTTTCCTTTGTGAGGTCTTATGAAAGTGCCTTTGCATACAACGGTCTCGTCTTTGTATTTCAAGCTTACCTCATAAGGCATCCATCCAAAATGAGTTTCTTTTTCTAGCGGAATGCAAAAATTAAAAAAACCATCATCTAATGTTTTGGTATGAATTATTTCATTATTATAGTGAAGATAAACATCAAAATTTTTAATGGTTTTTATTCTGAATAATTTAAGGACAGAGGTAGCATTTTTTAATTTTCTTTTTTTCAAAATTGTATTTATGCTCTCTCTTTAAAACGTGTCCCATTACAATTAACTCTTGCTCATTTGCATAACCACGATATAATTGTAGAATTGGTTTCATTAATTACGTATATTTATGTAACTGTAAATTACTCAATTTAATTGGTTTTAAAAATAAAATTTTGAAAAAGAATATACTGTTTGTTGTAAATCCTATTTCTGGAGACTTGGATAAATCGGATTTGATTGATGCTGTAGAAACCTTTGCCGTAATACATCATTTTGATCTGAAAGTGTATGAAACAACTGGAAATAACGATTTAAAAACAATACAATCTTTATACGATGAATCTCGGCCAGAGCGAATTATTGTTGCTGGAGGCGATGGAACTATAAAAATGGTTGCCGAAGCAATGGAAGAGCAAGATGTTATAATCGGGATTTTGCCTGCAGGCTCGGCAAATGGACTTTCTGTTGACTTAAATCTTCCTAATGGAATAGAAGAGAACCTTAAAATAGCGTTTTTGCATCATTATATCGAAATGGATATGATTTGCATCAACGGTAAAAAAAGTATCCATTTGAGTGATCTTGGGTTAAATGCAAATCTGGTTAAAAATTACGAACAGAGTGATGTTCGAGGATTTTGGGGTTATGCATTGCAAGCTTTTACAACGCTAAAAGAATCAGAAGAGCCATTTGTAGCAACAATTTCAGCAAACAATAAAACAGTTCAGCATGTTGCAAGAATGATTGTAATTGCTAATTCGCAGAAATATGGAACCGGAGTCATTATTAATCCAAATGGAGCTATGAATGATGGAAAGTTTGAATTGGTGATTTTGAAAAGTCTTGATTTGCTTTTAATTGGAAAAATTATAACTGGAAATATGCCAATTGATTCTGATGATATTGTGATTATTTCGACCGATAAAGCAGAAATAAAAACAGATTATCCTGTTAATTTTCAAATCGATGGAGAATATTGCGGAGCGCAGACTTCTTTAAAAATTGATATTCTGCACAAGCAAATGAAAATTGCAGTTCCTTAATTTTGTTCGAATTTTATTTAAAAGGATTACGTTCCTGCCATTCTGTTTTAGGTTCTAGATAATTAAAAAATCTAGAAATGTTATGATTAATCAAAGCATTGCTATGTGTAATTAAACCATACATCTTTACAGGTTTGGCACCAACAGAGCTTTTGATTTCTAGTGCGGTTCTAGCAAAAACAATTTCTTTGAATCCTTTCTTGATAGAATAAGCAATCATGTCATAAAGCATGTTTAAGTACAGCATTTTTTCACGCTGAACACTTTCATCATAACCTAAAAAATACGTATCCATTACATCGCCGTTTTTGATTAAAGTGTTGAAACCGATTAGCTTTTTGTCTATGAAATAACCATAAAGAAGAAAGTTTTCTCCCATAATTTCTTTAAAAAAACTAAAATGATTTCGAGCCAGAAAAAAAGTATTGAAAGGAGCATTTTTTGCAACATGAAAATACAAATCGTAAATTACATCTTCGTATTGTTTAATGTCAGAAAGAGACATTTGCTGTTTTACAATTCCTTCCGATTTTTTTCGAGCGCGTTTGTACTGATCACGATATTTTTTAGATAAAGCATCAATATAATCTTGTTCTGTTTTCCAGTTTTTGTTGATTTCGAAAACCATATTCGGCTGTGTAGAAAACGTATAATTGTTTTTGAATTCAGCTTGAAGCGGTTCGATTTCTTTTGCTGTAAAATCTTTTATGCTTGTAATATGAACTTTTTTTCCGCTTTCTTTTAACTCCTTTTTAAGCTGATTAATCGCTTTATGAAGTGTTTTAATTGCTTTTGATTCTTTGATTGTTTTATCAAAAATAAAAGCATTCTGGCCAGTAAGCATGTTGTTTCCGACAAATAAAACGTGCGAAGCAAAATTCTTTAAAGCAAAATTACGAACAGAGGTTTTTAAGCATTTGTCGCGTTCGCCAAAAGACTCGAGTTTTTCTGCAAATAAAAACTGCGTTAAAACAATTCCGATTAATTTTTCTTCTTCAAAAAGTCCAATAAAATGACAAGTCATATTTACCGGAGAAGAATTTTCCAGTACTTCGAGATATTCTCGTGTCAAAAAAATGTTGTTTGTTGCTAGCGAGTTCCATTCTAAAGGCAATAACGATGCGCTTTTATAAATCTGGAAAGAATATGTTGTATTCAAAAGAGTGAGCTAATTTCTTCAAAATTAGATAATATTTGCAATAACTAACGGAGTTTGAGCTATTATTTGAGAAAAACCCGTTTGAGTTATCTTTTCAAACGGGTTTTAGTATTTTTTATTTAAGCAAATCCGCAGATAATTCCTCCCATAAGAGTTAGGGTAAGCATCCAGTATCCAGCATGAATGAAAATATATTTCCAAGATTTTCTTTCGAATAAACCATTAATTCCAATTAGCGGAAACGCAAAAAACAATCCAGACATAAAACCATGAAGAGCGCCATGTTTGAAAGTTCTGTAAGCCATTCCGTAATCTGCCATAAAAGCTGCAAATGAAGGTTTTGCACTATCCATTAATGGTGGTCCGCCAACCATTCCGATTGCGCCAGATTGATGGATGGTTAGCGACATTAAAGTCATTGTAATCATTAAAGAAAAGAGGTAAGTCAATCCGAAGATTTTAAGCATATTTCCTTTTCTTAATTCCTCTTGGGTAAGATTGTTTTCCTTCATCCAGATTGTTCCGAATACTTTTGGGCTGTACCAGATAAAACCAGTTACTAGTGTTACAATTGCTCGCAATAAATAAGGCAACGAAGTTAATTTGCATAATATGAGGTTTTTAGAATTAGTTAGTCAAATGTAGTTAAAATAAACGCAGATTTTATGAAATATTATAAAGTAGTTTAAATCTTACTAATTATTTTTTTATTAACAGTTTGTCGATATTTAGCGTATTATAGCTATGAATTATATAATTTTACGATTGTAACAAATCCCAAATCTGTTATGAAAATTTTAATTACATTTTCTTTAGTGTTTGCTTTTTCGCTAAGTGTTTTGGCAGATACCATTTCGGATAAAGAAAAAGAAGCGCTTATAAAATTATATCACGCAACAAATGGTTTGCAGTGGAAAACAAAGTGGGATTTAAATCTGCCAGTTTCTACTTGGTATGGGGTTAAAACTCAAAATGGAAAAGTAGTGGCACTTAATTTAGCAGATAATAATCTGCAAGGCGAATTGCCCGAAGCTTTTTACGATCTTGTAAATTTAGAATCGCTAAATCTGGAGAAGAATAAAATTGAAGGGAGTTTGTCTCCTTCGGTTTTTAATTTGAAAGAATTAGAATTGCTCAATATTGCTAATAATAAATTGTCTGGCGTAATTCCGGCTTCAATTTGTCAATTAGCCAAATTGAAAGACTTGGAGCTTTTTATGAATGCTATTTCAGGAGAGCTTCCGTCAGAAATTGGAAAGTTGAATAAGCTCGAAATTTTAGCCGTTTTTAATAACGAAATTAACGGAAAACTGCCTGTTTCGATTTATAAAATTTCTGGATTAAAAGTGTTGCTTTTGAATAATAATAAGCTTTCAGGAAGTTTGACCAATGAAATCATGAATTTGAATGCGCTGCAGAATTTCAGTTTGTTTGATAATGATTTTACAGGAGCGATTCCGATAGAAATTGAAAAGCTTGCCAATCTGAAAGAATTGAATCTTTCGTACAATAAGTTTACGGGCGAAGTTTCAAAAAAAATAGCACTATTAGATGTGTTGAATATGACAATGATGGATGAGAACGGAAATCCATTTTTATTAGAAATAAACCAAGAAAATAAATTACAATAGTTTACCAAAACCAATCGATGCTTATGAATGAATTTTACATTTAGTTAATTATTAAAACCGTAATTCCTTACGGTTTTCGTTTTTTTAGACTTTAAGGTTTCTTGAAAAAATAACATATAATTTAGAAAGGATTTTTTATGTTTGTCTTAAATTTTTATAACTTTAATAAAAGTATCTAGAGAACCAAAAGCCAAGTAATTGGCGGTAGTACTAATCATTTAATAAAAAGAAATCATGACGCTACAATATCAGGGAGAACAATACGGAAAACCAACAACTTTTACAATTAGAATTATTGGTAACAACTTGTCAAAAAGCAGTTCAAACTACCAGATCGATCTTTTGGTAGGAGATAAAAAATTGCCAACATTTACAAGCGAAATCCACCAAAGCCTTTCTAATTGTTTGAAAGAAATTTATTTGTTTAGAAAACACAACGGAATCCAATTTGACGAGTCAACAGAGAAGATAGTTTCGCTTTATGTTCCTTATGATAAAGTTTTGTATAGCTACAATAAATATGCTTTGTTTAGAGCATAATTTTTCTCAAAAATAAGATAGTAAAAAGACCATTTATAATGGTCTTTTTTATTTGTTGCAATCAAATAAAAAAAGAAGCTTTTTCATTTGAAAAAGCTTCTTTTTTTATTATCGAATTATCTTTAAATAAGCGCTATAAGGATTGTCTGTAATTGAGGTGCGCATATAATATACATTTTCGTCTTTTTCTTTTAAATCGAACTGAATTAATCCTGCGTCGCAATAGTAATAAAGCAAGTTGTCATCATTTGGAAATTCAATATTTGAAATAGGCAGTGTAGTTAGCTTTTCTTCAAAAGCCATTTCGCCGTTTGATAAGTCTAATTCAAAAGTTTCTTTTTTTGCGTGTATCCCCAAAGGTTATCAACTTCTTTAACTATATATTCAACATTGTCGCCCTTAAAATTTGTTTTCCAAAGCTGAGTTCCTGTTTTAGAATCAACAGCATAAATAGAGGAAACTTCTGGGCCTTGCCCTGCAAAATATAGTTTTTTGTCGTGGCAAACTATGCGTTCTTTAACGTTGTTTTGGTTTTCGTCTATTTTAAATTGCCATAAAACATCCAAGCTATTTGGTTTTAATGCGTAGAGCCAATTTTTGTCGCCAGCTATAAAAACACTTTCTCCATCAGTGACGGGTTTTCCAGTCATAGTTTCGTCAAAACTTTTTTGGTTTAGCAATTTGCCTGTATTGGCTTCAAAACAATACACATTGTTTCCGCTTTGGGTAAAAATCTTATTATCGAAAAATAATGGCTCTATGTCGTTGTTTGGCGTGTCTAATTTGTAGTTCCAAGCCAAGCTTCCATCTTTTAAGTCTAAAGCGTATAAATTACTGCTCTGATTTTGATTTTGAGCAGTTATAAATAATTTTCCGTTAGCAATAATTGGAGTTTGATCTTTTAGAACAATCTGATCTTTGATGTTGCCTAATCTTGATTTCCAAAAAATAGCGCCCGTTCCGTTATCTACAGCATAAATTTCGCCATTAACAAACGGAATATATACAACTCCGTCTTGTATCGTTATTTTATTGGCACACATTTCAGAATTAGCATCCGAAGCTTTTACGGTCCAAACAATACTTTCAACTTCCAGATCCCATGAAAAAAGAGAACCGTCGTAGTCGTAAATTAAAATAGAAGTATCGTCTAAAGAGATTTTTTTTAGTGGTTTTAGAGACTTGTTAGTAACAGCTTCTTCTGCAGGTAATTTGCTGTTGGTATAATTGGTTTTACTGGCGGGTGCTTGTGCAGATATATTTGCAAAGGCGAATACAAATAAAAGGGCTACTAGTTTGTGTTTCATTTTAAGATTTGGGTTGATTTTTTTTTGATTGTTTCTTATAATCTGAAATTACTTCATTCATAACTTCTTGTTTGCTTTGTTATTGTGTTTGCTGTTTTTGCATTTCTATTTATGGCTAATTTGTAGGTTTTGTGCGCCTCAATAGTTTTTTTAAAAACTCAAACATTTAACGGAGTAAATATAAACAAAAAAAGCTCCAGATTTCTCTGAAGCTTTTGACTTAGTAAGTAGTCCGTGGGGGAATCGAACCCCCCTTACCAGGATGAAAACCTGGCGTCCTAACCGATAGACGAACGGACCTGCTTTGTTATTGCGGGTGCAAAAGTGCAACTATTTTTGAGATGTACAAAGGATTTTGAGAAAAATTTTTATTTTTTTTTTGATGAAAAAGCATTTTAGGCAATCAATATTGGTGTGTTAGTCGAGTTAGTGTATTTGTATTTGTTTGATTAATAAAAAGTTGTTGTGAGATTATGTGGGTAAAATGTTTAACTCTTTAAGGAAAAATATTTTTTCTAAATATTGAATAATTTTGTTTTTGAAAGAATAATCTCTCTATAATTCTGTCAAAATTTAGAGTTCAAATAGGGGAATAATTGTCTTCCTAATTTTTAACAGACGTATTTGACTGGATAAATACGTTCCTTATTTTTTATTTGCACACTTATAAATTTGTCTAATAGAAAAAAGTATGATTATGAAATTACAACAAAAAGAAATAATAGAAGATTTTGTAGTATTAATGAATAAAATTAATTATTTCAAAAAGCTAGAACCAGATCCCAAAAGTGACAATCAGTTTAATTTGTCGTTGAAAATTGCTTCGTATAGCGAATTGAATCTTATAATTGCCTCTTTATTAAAAACAAGTATTTGTGCATTAAAAGATGATCCATCTTCAACAGGAATGGATGTATTGCTTTTGCTTGAAATTGCTTTGCAAATGCTTACAAGTGATGAAATGGAATTGTTAGATGAATTGTATAGGTTAGTTCTGAGATGAGAAAAGTTTCTATAAAGGATTAAAACTTGCATTTTCGAGAGCTAAACTGAGAAGTTGCGCAAATGTCTCCGACTTTGCGCTTTTTAGTTTCTAAGTGCTTCATTTATAGTTGATTTGTTGTGTTTTTTAAGTCTTATTGTGTTGTTTTTTAAGCTTTTACAGGGTTTTTGTTGCTTTTTATAATCTGAAATTTGCACCATAAAATTTAAAAACGAGGCTTCTGTTTTACAACATAAGCAATATGAGGCAAAAATGAAAAAAACATTGCAAAAAGGATTATTGATAGCATTTGTCTTGATTATAAATGCTTGTTCTGCTGATTCCTCTGAAGGGATGCAAACGAATTATAAAGATGAAATTATGGCGAACTATACTTATAGTGCTGTAGAATTGGAAACGATGAAATTAATAAATGATTATAGGATGTCAAGAGGATTGGATTCTATACAAGTAAAAGATTATCTTTCTTTCAAGGCTGAAGAACATGATAATAATATGATCGAAAGCAATTTGGTAAGCCATAATGATTTTGTAAGTCGATCTGAAAATATAAGAAAAGTATTGGGAGCAAAAAATGTAGGCGAAAATGTTGGATACAATTATCAGTCTCCAGAAGGTGTTTTAAATGGATGGTTAAATAGTCCAGAACATAAAAAAATTATTGAGGGAGATTTTAATTATTTTGGTATTTCGATGAGGATAAGTCCTGATGGTAAAAAATATTACACTAGTATTTTTGCAAAAATTTAGAAGCTTATGCTTTCTAATGCATCCAACTGAAAAGCTGCGTAAGCGTCTCCAGACTGTCCCAAAAAAGTTAGACACTATTCGTGAACGTAAGAATAAGAAATTCTTGTTTTTTTGTTATTATGTGGTTTATAATGAATAAGTTATATCTTTAGGGTAAACATTGTAAAATGACAAAAGCGAAAGAAGAAGTAATATGGATAACAGGCGCTTCATCTGGCATTGGAAAATCAATGGCTTTTGAATGGAGCAGATTAGGATATAAAGTTGTTCTTTCGTCAAGACGTAAAGAATTATTGGATAAAGTTGCCGACACAATTAGAGATTCTGGCGGACAAGCATTAGTAATTCCGTGTGACATAATGGAAGAAACCTCTATTGAAAATGGAGTCCAGCAAATCATTAAAGAATGGGGGCGTTTGGATGTAGCTATAGCCAATGCTGGTTTTGGTGTTTTTGGTAGCATCGAAAACTTAACGGCTAAAGATTGGAACAGACAATTGCAAGGCAATGTTACAGGTTTGGCCTTAACGGTAAAATATGCACTGCCACATTTAAAGAAAAGCAAAGGACGAATTGGTTTAGTTGGAAGTGTAAGTGCTTATCTTCCTAATCCTAATGTTGGTGCATACGGAGCTTCGAAAGCTGCTGTAAACTCTATTGGACAGACTTTACAGGTTGAATTAATGGGAACAGGCGTTACTTGTACCACAGTGCATCCCGGATTTGTGGTTTCGGAAATTGCGCGAATTGACAATGACGGAGTCTGGCATCCTGAACAGCAAGATTTACGGCCGTCAAGTTTAATGTGGCCTACCGATAAAGTCGCAAAAGTAATGGTGCAAGCTATTTTAAAACGAAAGAGAAATTACATTTTCACAGATCATGGCAAACTTGCTGTTTGGTTGCAAAGATGGTTTCCTGGAGTGATGAGATCTATAATTTCAAAAGGTCCAAAGCCTGATTTATGATTAAAAAGCTTAAATTAAATCTATGTTAAAAGAGCGACTTTATTTCAATATTAATGTGAAATTTGTGAAATGTCTAATTAATAACAAGATGATATGGAAGGTCAAATTATAGAATTGGAAAAAAAATACTGGAACGGAGTTGAAAATAATGATTATGAAACAGTAAGAAATTTGACATTTTTTCCTTGCATAGTTGCCGGAAAAAATGGTATTCAGAGCATCAGTGAGATTGAGTTCAAAAATATGTTCGACTCTGGGCAGACTAATAAAATAAAAGTGCTGAACATCTATGATGTAAAAGAAAAACTAATTGCCGAAAATACTGCTGTAATAGGATATCGTCTCGATTTTGAGATAGTAGATCAAAGTCAAAAAGCGCCTATAAAGTGTGTCTGCACTTCGACTTGGGTTAAAGAAAACAACAAATGGGCATGTGTGATGCATACCGAAACAGAACTCGAAATAAAATCGTAATTTGGTATTGCTTTAATAATAAAATTAACCGCAATTTTATGAGTACTACATTCAATTATGAAATTTATTTTGACAAAAAAATGACAGATGAAGAATCAACGGTTTTCTGTAAATTAATGGAAGAAGCAACGACTAATCCGAAATTGATAATTTTGCAAGCTATTGGCGAAGATTTTGTGAAAGGATTTGTAGAATACTGCTTTAGTGGAATGGATAAAGAAAATTCGATAAAATATTTTATTGAACAAATTAATACATTGGATTATAAGATTGAAATAAAAAATTGTAATTGAGGCATCCTTCTTCTGTTCCTCACTAACGCAAGCGTCCCACCCATGAACAAAACAATATAAGCTTCGGGAAAAGTTTCAAAAAATAAAAAAGCTTCAGAGAAATCTGAAGCTTTTTTATTTTTTGAATGAAGCATTCAAATAGCTAACCAGATCATCCTGGATTATTACAATATTTTAGCATGTGCTTCTTAATTTTTTCTATGCTTTTTGTTTGTATAACCACTGATATTAAGTGCTTAAAAGCCTCAATCAAATTTAGTGTCCTTTTAACAGTTTGTAGTGAAAAAAATATATATTTGAGAGATAAATAATGTATGAAATTTATCACACATAGCTATCCAAATTTGGATGGCTATGTGTGGTTTTGTCACACATGTAAATAAGTTGGTGGCAATTTTGCGAGACATCTCACCTACATTAATTAACAAAAAAATAAAAAATGAAATTAACAATTACAATTGGACTTCTTTTAATTGCGCATCTTACATTTGGACAAGACAGAATTCAAAAAATTGACAGTTTGCTCAATTCGCTTTATTCAAAAGAGAAAATCAATGGAAATTTTCTAATTGCAGAAAAAGGGAAAGTTATTTATAAACATAGTTTTGGACTTGCAAACGAAACAACAAAAGAAAAATTGAACGAAAATTCGATTTTTGAATTGGCATCTTGTTCAAAGCAGTTCACAGCTATGGGGATAATGATACTTAAAGAAAGAGGGAAGTTGAATTTGGACGATGACATCAAAAAATACTTACCCGAACTTTCTTTTTATAAAGGTGTAACTGTAAGAAACTTATTGAACCATACTGGAGGTCTGCCAGACTATATGCAGCTTATGGATAGTCTATTTGATAAATCTAAAATTGCCACGAACAAAGACATAATTGATATATTTAGTAAACATCAGCCAAAAATATTATTTGAGGCAAATACTAAATGGGAATATAGCAATACGGGCTATGCACTATTGGCATCAATAATTGAGAAAGCATCAGGTATGACATACGCTGACTATCTAAAAACAGATATTTTCCAACCGTTGAAAATGAAAAATACCTTTGTTTACAATCGTAGATTATCGCCAAAGAAAATTGACAATTATGCTTTTGGTTATGTTTACTCAGATAGTTTGAAAAAATATGTTTTACCAGACGAATTGAAAGAGACTAAAATGGTTATTTGGCTTGATGGTATTGTTGGAGACGGAACAGTCAATTCAACTGTAAACGATTTACTGATTTGGGATCGAGCATTATATACCAATAAATTACTCACAAAAGAGGGAATGAAAGCAGTTTTTGAATTAACAACTTTGAAAGACGGAGCTAAAAGGAATTATGGTTTTGGTTGGGGCATTGAAGAAAATGCTGATTTTGGAAAAATTGCAAACCATGATGGGGGTTGGCCAGGTTATGTAACTTTTATCGATAGACATCTTACAAATGATAAAACAATAATAATACTTCAAAATCACAGCAACGTTACAATTCCTTCTAAAGCAATTAGAAATATTTTATATAATAAACCATTGCCTGTGCAAAAAATCAGAAAAGAAATTAGTATTACAACTGAAGAACTTCAAAAGTTTGTTGGGACTTATGAAGTCGAAAAAGATTTTGAAATCAAAATTTCATTAGATAAAGACCAACTATTTTCACAATTGACAGGACAAGATGCGTTCCGAATATTTGTAGAAAGTGAAATGTTATTTTTCTACAAAGTAGTAGATGCACAAATTCAGTTTGAAAAGAACGAAAAAGGAGAAATTTCAAATTTATTTTTATTACAGAATGGAAAAAAGATAGAAGCAAAACGGATGAAATAAAAATCCGATAACTCCAATATACGCAGATTTGCAATTTGTGGCTCCCTGCTGGTGCGAGCTTCATGCTCGTGAACCTAAGTTTGGTTATAAAAAAAAATTAGCACGAACAGGACGCTCGCGCTAGCAGGGGGTATTGGAACAATAAATATTTTTAAAACAATTTGCGGAATGAATGCTTATAAAGAATTTTGGCTTGGTTATGCAGTTTCTAGATATAATCAATTAAAGAAGTATGAAAAAGATCCGGTAGTGGATATATTTATGCATGTGTCATTTGTGCAGTCTGTGAATTTGAATACTGTTTTATGTTTGATATGCAAACTGCTTGATTTGGAATTGATATATTATTTATATGCTATGATAGCAGGCTGCTTAGGTTTGCTGGCATTTAATTTTTTATGGTATTCAAAATTGGATATTAAAAAAAGGAGGGTCTAAAAACAAAAAAGCCAATGTTCTCGCTTCTTGTGTACAAATTATATTCATTGTTTTCAACAGTTTTTTTTGGGCTGACGGTCTATTTTTTAAGACAGGGTACATGAAATTTTAGGTAGTGTTTCAAAGTTAGTGATATCAGATTTTGAAATTCTAAGCTTTTGAAATTGAACAAATTTTAGGTCCCTGCTGGTGCGAGCTTCATGCTCGTGAACCTAAGTTTGGTTATAAAAAAAATTTTAGCATGAGTAGGACGCTCGCGCTAGCAGGGGGAGTATTTCTTACAAAGAATCAGATAAAAGCATAGTAATATGAGAAAAAGCATGCCAATATTAATGTTACTAATTTCGATTCTATCTTTTGCACAAAAGAAAAGCAGTTGGAATGAAGTTGCAATTAAAGCTTTAGACTCAATAAAAAACGAGTTAGAACCAGAACAAATAAAGTGTTTCAAATTGTTAATTTCAAAAAGAGAAGAGTATCAAACACAAAAGCGAATTGACACAACAGGTTCGACAATTTTAATAGTTGAGGGATATAATTTCTTAGAAAGAAAATATGGAATTTATGAAGATTTTCTTTTTGATAATGATCATATCTATTCTTACGAAAATGATAATAGAGAAATTGGGGTAAGCTTTAACGATTACGAAAATTTTATAGAACCTGTTCTCAATAAAAAGGTTTTGGACTCTATTCAACCAAGAAAATATAAAGCAGTTTTTGGTTGTTCACCTACTAAAAGAACAATACGAAAGTCAAGGAAAATAATAAAAATGGCTCAAAAAGAAGGGGTAATACTTGAAAAATATGTAAAAATCTTAACCTTGATTGATAATCGAACTGGAAAAATAAAAATCTCATTTTTGATTCCGAAAGCAGGAAAAAGAGAAGTTCAAATTTTTTATGGGCCTTACTACTCAGAAAAAAAATTGGAATATTGGTTGTAGATATTTTTCTCTTTTCATAGCTTCAGATTTTGAATTAAAAAACTCAACATAAATTACTGCCCAAGGTCTATATTTTGGAGTATAACCTTTCGTTTCAAGAAAATTATGAGATTTAAATCTTTCAATTAAATTGGAAGTAAATCCAGTATAAGTTTTCTTGAATTTTTCAGAATAAAGAATGTAGACAACAAATTCATCCATAATTACAAAATGCTATAAACAAAAAAACACCACTTGTAATAAGTGGTGTTTTTCTTAGTAGCGGGAACAGGACTCGAACCTGTGACCTTCGGGTTATGAGCCCGACGAGCTGCCTACTGCTCTATCCCGCGATGTTTCGGGTGCAAAGATACACACTAAATGCGGTTATGCAAATAATTTTAGTACTTTATTTTTTATAATTTTTAAAAACAATGTTTTTTCTTATACTTTATATTTCAATAATTCTTTGTAAACGTTTCCTTCTAAGCCTAATAGCAAGCCAAATGCAGGTTCGGTTTTTATGCCACTTTCTTTTAGTTTTATGATCTCCAATCTGAAGTTTTCGTCTTTTGAGCTTAAAATTTGGTGCTCGATTACCATATGTTTATAGCCATTTTGATGTTCGGTTGGTATATTTTGTCCAAAGATTTCGATTTCAAAAGCATCAATAAAGAAATTTGCAATAACAGATTCTTGATCATTAATGAGGTCTTCTCGAATGGTAAAACGATCTTCTTTTTCAAACAGTTTTTTTACCTTATCAATAAAATTAGATTTGTTTTTCCAGTAACAGATAATATCCAAATCACTGTTTTCGATATCAATATTTATCGGAATCGTGCCAACCAAAATAGGATCAAATGCGACAAGATTTTCTAGAACTCTATATTGGGTTAAAACAGTAAATGCAGCTTGCTGTTTAGTATTTCCGGTTTGCAAATAAGATAAATCCTTGAAATTAATCATTTATAATCTTGTTTTTCTCTTCGTTGATTTCTTGCTCTAATCTCTTATTGATATCGACTTTTGCATTCCTGAAAACAAAAATTGTAGCGCCATATCCTCTAGCGTATTGATTTGTGACTTGACCGCCAATAACAGCAGACTCAAAATACGGACTTGTTTCTTTCATTTCTTTCTCGTTTTCTTCAAAATCTTTAACACGAATGAGATTTTTATACTTAATGCTAAGATCAAACCAATTTAGATAATCGGCATTGAAAGAAACAGCTTTAATTCCTTTTTTAGAATAATAATTAATCGCTCCGGCTTGTCCGTAATTATCGCAAAGTACAATAGTTTCTTTTTGATTTGGGAGCAAGGCATAAAGCGAATCTGTTTTTCTAGCCAATTCTTTCCAACCTAGCATATCGGCAAAATCCTGAGGAAGATGATGATCTTTTCCGTCTTCCCAACGAAGCAGTCCCAGTTTTTTGTACGGTTCTGAATGTGCAACCATATATTCTGGACTTTTATTTGGAAAAGCAACATGATAAATGGGAATAAAAAGCAATAGCGGAATCAGAATGAAAATAGGTTTTAAAAAACGTTTCCATCCGTTATTTATCATTTCTGAAATATAAGCGGCTCCAAAAGCAAGATAAATAGGATATAATCCAATCACGTAATAGGCTTTTGCTTTGAAGTAAATAAAAATTAAAAGTGTGAAAACAAATGATGCAAAAAAGAGCTGATATTTTCTGAAAGGCTGATAGAATAAAACCGCATAAAGTCCAGCTAGAATCACAAATAATCCGCCAACAAAAAATAGAATTTGTTCTTTTAGAAAATCACCTAAATCTACATTTACCAATTGCGTTTTCGCCAATTCTTTCATGTGATGCACAATTGGAAAATGATTGCTGTATTGCCAATACAAATTGGGTAGAATTAAAACCAATCCTAAAATTAGAGCAAAATAGAATTCTTTTTTTGCTAGTATTTTTCTTTGTTTAGAAAGCAAAATAGCAGGAACTAATCCGAGTAATAAAAACACGATATTGTACTTATTCAAGAAACCAAAAGCGAAAATTACAGCTGCCAAAATAAAGCCATTTTGTATTTTCTGAAGTCAGATATTGAATTAAAGCATAATAAAGTGCGGTCCAACATAAAATATCGAGCGAGTTTGGCTGATAGAGCATGTTTAAACGCAGTAGACATGAAAGCAAAACACACAAAGCTCCGAGTATTAAAGCGTAAAGATTGCCTTTGAGAAGTTCAATAGTTTTCCAGACAATTAAAAGCGTTAAAGCACCAAATAGAGCAGGGAAGAACTTTACCCAGAAAACCGAATTTCCAAGCAAAAGAATAGTATACGAAAACCAAGACGTAACCGGAGGAACAGATAAATAACCCCAAGCCAGATGATTTGCTTGATCCAGATGTAGATATTCGTCGCGCTGCAAATCATATTCGGGACTGATTAAGACATATTGCAGAATGAATTTTAGAATTATAAATCCGAATAAAATCAGGTTTTTTTTGGTCATGTAGATTTTGGCTTTTAGGTTTGTTTGACTTTTAGGTTGCAATTGGTTTTAAATCAACGCATGATTCTGTAGCTAAGATAGGACTTATTTTGATTTTTGAACATCTGAAATATTTCGGGATTAAATGGTTTAAAGTTCAGATATTTAAGTGTTTAAGGTTTTAAAATGTGAATTGGACTAACATTTTTATTACCTTTAGTATCAAGCAAATAACTTTAAAAGCAAATACCATGAAAAAGAAATTATTGATTTTAGTTGTCTTTTTAGGGACAATTTCACTTGCAAATGCACAAAGCATAGGAGACGTTACAAAAGCGGCCAGTAAAGCATCGACAACGGCAGTACCCGCTTTTGATGTTGCTAGTATCGCGAATCAGGTTATGGGAGTACTTTCTCCAAAATTGAAATTAACCGATGCTCAAAAACCGGTTGTAAATTCATTGGTAAATGAAACTCTAAATAAAAAGAAGAATATTTTGCCTGCAATGGCTACAGACAAAGCAAGTTATACTTCTAAAATGACCACCACTAGAGAGTCTTTTATATCCAAAATGAAAAAAAATATTAGTCCGACACAATTTGATGCCTTAACAGCTTTATTGCCCAAATCAGCTTCGGCAGTAACACCATTGGCAAAAATGCTTTATTAAAATTGGCCAAAATAAAAAAAGCTTCAGATTATTCTGAAGCTTTTCGTTTTTATGTTTTTTAGGATATTATTCCTCGACAGCAGTTTCAAATTCCATATGGTCAATCATTTCTGCTTCTGGTTTTTCTGGTTTAGAAGCTTTTAAAGTATTAAATCTTTCCAACATTTCTGTTTCGCCCTCTTCACCGCTGAAATAAGGAAAAACATCCATAATTGCCGTTTCTGAAATAGCAGGAATAGAATATTCTCCCATTGTATTTTTCATTATATGAAGTGTGTTGTCATAAGCTTCGCGAACATCATTTGCTTGAACCAGCATATACATGCTTGTTTTTCTTTCTTTTCCACTTTCTTCATCGTAAGCAATTAAAGTGATTTTAGATTTAAACCATCTGTCTGCATTTTCAAAAGGATGAATTTCGGCATAATTTGCCACTTTAATAGCTGTGATTTTAAATTCTTCGCTAGTGTACGCGACCATTTCTTCAGTCATTCTTTTTTCAGCTTCCGTATAAGACAAAGCATCAACCAAATAAGGCTCGGTTAAAACTTTTTGTCCTCCAGTTTCATCTGTTTTTCTATATTTTACTTTGCATTCGTACCAAATTGCGCTCATCTCTTTATTTAATTTTTAAGGATGTCAAAGATAGATTATACTGCAAAATAAACAGTTAAAACTTTAAATAGATATTCACAATTTTAGCTGATTTTAGGTAACTTTTTGATGCTCTGAAAGTTGTGTTTTTGATAAACAATTTGTCTTCATTACAAAAAATAAAATTTTTCTTTCTTCTATTTTCTTGATTAAAGTATTGAAAAACAGATATTTATTTTGTTAGAAAAGAATTATTTAAAAAAACTGAAAAAACTGAAATCCAAAAAATCAATTTGCACGTAGATATCGGTAACAATGGCTAAGAATGAGGTAAATTCGAATGGTATTGGTTTTTGGAGCATATTGAATCTTACCGCATTTTTGGCTATTGTTTTTTTATAAATTATTAAAAATAATAGGTTGGGGAAATTAAACGTTCAAAAGTTAAAAGAGACTTTAAAATATCTAGAAAGCAAACAACGCGAATTAAAAAGACAAGATCAAAACGATGTGAGAAGTCTAGAATCGATGATTAAATATCTGAAAAAGGATATGATGGAACAGCACAATTTGGCTGAACATCACCAGCTGATAAAACAAGAAATTAAAGACACCGAAAGTTTTATTGAGAATGTTAAAAACATCATTAAAATCAATTCTTAAAACAGTTTAGTATTGCAAAATTTTACTTTTATTCTAATCTAAATTTTTCGTTTTTACAATCCAAAATAAGTTTGTGATTGAGGAAAAGTTTGTTGCCAATCATTCCCTGCATTCCAGAACGCTTCATTAAGAATTTTTGAAGGTCTGAAGTGCCTTCTATATATGTAACTTCAGAAAGGTTCAAAGTCAATTTATCAAATTGTATTTTCTTTTTCGCGGAAGCAGAATAAACATACAATGTATTTCCCCAAGAATTCCCTTTTTCGGTTTTTACTGCGCTGTTTTTAAGTCTGTATTGTCGCCAAATTTCTTTTGTAGTTATCAGTTCGTAACCGCTTGTTCCAGAATCGTATAATAGTTTTAGATTTTCATTTTCTATAATCGAAGGGATTAAAATTTTGCGTTTTTTGAATTCAAAATCAGAAAAATCATTTTCTTGAATTTTCTCTATAAATGAACATTGATTGTTTTTGAAATCTAAAACCGTAACTCGTTTTTCTAATAAATCGGTTCCAATTGTTCCAATACTATTTTCAGCATTTGGATTGTCAAAACTGATTTCTTCTCCATAATTCAAAACTTCAAAAGTATTGGAAACAATTTTCATATTTCCGATTGAAAAAGAACTTGAAATTTCATTCTTTTTAGTATCAATTTTTAGCTGATTTTGAAACTTTTTAGCAATCGACTCTAATGATTTTTTGTAGAAAACCGTTGTCGCTGAACCCGAATCAAACTGCATAAAAAAGGTTTGATTGATTCCGTCAATTTTTATTGGCAAAAGCAAAGCAGAATGGGGGTTTTCATTGCTAGAAATCCATTTAACTGGAATGTTTTCGGCAATTCCAGAAACCTTCAAATAATTCTCAGGCGGATTGAATTTGTGTCGGAAATATAAATATCCTCCAAATAAGAATAAAACGATACTGGCGAGAAATACAACGGCAATTTTCTTAAATAATTTCATGGTCATTTTTTCCTGCAAGATTCGGGTTTAGATTCCGATTTTCGTGCAAAAACAATACGACAGTTTTACGTCATTTTTATGACTTTAATTATAAAAAGTTGTTTTTCAGTTTTATAGCTAAATCTTGTTTTTGGTTTAAACTAATTCCGTTTAGAATAACAATAAGAAGTTTTAGACTAAGAATTGCAATTAAAGGAATAATGAAAAGCGGAAATTTTAGAACAAAAGACTTTTGAATAAACGGACTTGCAATCATTAAAACGGAAAGTAAAAGGCTTAAAATAATTTGAAGGCTTACAATTTGTTTTCCTAATTCTTTGTTTGTAGCATCTTTGGTTTTATAAGATAATATTAAAGGAAAAATAACGCTTCCAAACGGAATTATAAGTCCAGATAAAACAGAAAGATTAATAAGTTTTGCTCTTTCGATTTGAATATTTTCCTTTTTAAAAATGAGGTTTTCAAGATCGGTTTCTAAAGCTTCGGCAATAGTTTTTAATGTAAAACCTTTAAGAATACTTCCAGCTTCAATTCTCTGAATCGTTCGTAGAGAAAGGCCAGATTTTTCGGCAAGTTCATTTTGAGTCATGTTTTTTTCTTCCCTCAAAAATTTAACTTTATTCTTCATTGTTTTGTGTTAGTGGTCTGAGACGAAATTATGAAAAAAACTTTTGATCAAAGCCGTGTGAACAAACCTGAAATTATAGGCTAATTCGAAGTTTTAATAAAAAATTAAGTTTTTTTCTTTAACAAATTTTAGTAACTTGTTGTGTTATAAATAATTCCTAAGAGTTGTTGCCTTAAAAAAACTAATTATGCGAGTATCCGTTGTTCGAAAAAATATAAAATTATTACCAGATTCCAAAAGAGTTGTTGCCCGATATTTTATGAATGGGCAAGAAAGAACCCAGCAAATGGTACTTCGGATAATGATGCTAGACGAAAAACAAGTTTTGCAGACTTTGGAGCAGACGCTTCGTGAATTTGCTAGAAGACACCGAAATATTTCGGCAGTATTTTTTAGACATTGCGAAAGAATACGACCAATAATCGAAGCAATGCAAATTGATTATGAAGCGATGTCTCTAGACCGAAAAATGCTGATTGGCTCTTATTGCACGATGGAATATGCGATAGAATCGGTCGCGATTTTTAATCCTTCTATTGTTGAAGATTTTGACCAGACGGGACTTGAAGTTGGAGAAAAACGCGTTATTATTTCATTTCGGGCAACTGGTGAAGGTCATATTTCGTCGATTGTTTTTAGAAGAGCAATTTTAGATCGTGACAATAATCTGCATATCATGAAAATAGGAAATCATATTGATCAAGCAGAAATTGAGCATAAAACATTGTTTAATAAAGAACGATTTTTGACCAAGCTGTATGAGATGCATACAACTGATAAATATATTGCTCAGATTATGCAGGATCTTCCTGAAGAATTTGAATTTGCTGTTCTTAAAAATATGTTGATTGAGGCTTTAAAAGATCCTTTAATTCGTGAAGAAAGAAAAGTTGCACTGGAAGAAATTTTGTGGTTGGCAAATTCTTTCTACGATTTGCAGTTCAAACACGATTCTGATATTACAGAGCGTGTCATTTTTCCAATTTCTGATTCTGAAAGTCGCGGAATAGAGGATGCGCGTTTTGTTCGTTTTACTGATGATAATGGCTCTGTTAGAGTTATGGCAACATATACAGCTTATAACGGACATACAATTTTGCCGAAGTTAATTTCTACTGAAGATTTTTATAGTTTTAGAGTTATGCCGCTTCATGGAGAAGGTGCACAAAACAAAAATCTAGCTCTATTTCCTCGAAAAATAAAAGGCAAGTATGCCATGCTGGCGAGAATTGATGGTGTGAATAATTATATTATGTATTCTGATCGAGTAACACAATGGAACACACCTGTTCTTTTGCAAAAGCCTAAATTTACTTGGGAACTTACTCAAATAGGAAATTGCGGTTCGCCATTATGGACCGAAGAAGGCTGGCTTGTTATTACACATGGAGTTGGTACTATGCGACGTTATTGTATTGGAGCTTCGCTATTTGATCTTGATGATCCTTCAAAAGAAATAGGAAGACTTACAGAACCGTTGCTTTCTCCTTTAGAAGATGAACGAGAAGGTTATGTGCCAAATGTAGTGTATTCTTGCGGGGCAATTATTCATAACAATAGTTTAATCTTGCCTTATGCCGTATCTGACTATTGTTCTACTTATGCTGTGGTAGATATGGTAGAGTTGCTGGACGCACTTAAGAAAAGCAAGTAAAATTACCTTTTGTTGAGGTTTGGAATTTTCTCTGTCAAATTTTTCCAATATCGTTTTGGCATGTGTTTGATATGAAGTTTCGTGTTTTTTCGCGATTCTATATTGACACTACAGAAATAGTTGCGCCATAAATTCTGAAAAAACTCCTCGTTTTCATCATTTATTTCGGCTAAAAAACTCGAAGATGCATTCGATTCAAACTGCATTTCGACAGTAGAGACATTCTCTAGATCGTAGTAAATTCCGTATTTGCGTTTGGAGTCGTAAATTAGCCAGCGTTGATCTGAATATCGATTTTTAAAATGCTGTTCAATAATTGGTAAAACATCGCAATCTGGATCTACAATGGCATAGTATAAATTGTCTTTTGTTAGTTTAAACCGAACAAAAGCTTTCATTCTATGACTTTCTTTTCCCGTTAAATGCGCTGCTTTTTTTACATTCGAAACTTCGATTCGGCTTAAATCTCCTTCTATATTAATTGGACTTGCAAAAGCATATTCGACAAATCGAAACAAGATTTCTTCTATCTTTTCCAATTCAGATAAAAAGGCAAAATAAATATTGTTGAAACCATGATGCGAAAGACGCTGCTGCAAGTCATTTAAAACTCGATTTGCTTTTTCTCCATTTGTTGTTACAAAATGGGAATTGGAAAAAAGAAGGGTATTTGAAATTTCTTCTTTGGCAAAAACAATGCCTTTAAGTTTGTACTCGTAAATTTCAAAAACCGCGGTGAGCCAGCCTTCATAACTTCCATCATAAACTATTTGTGTCATTTGAATTAAAATAAAGAAAGTTGGTTCGAAAAATTATTCTTGTATTTACTGTTTTGCAAATTCAAAATCTGACTTTTTATTTGAACAGAAGTTAGGTCTTTTTGCATATAGAAAGGCGAAGAAAAAGCCAAGAAAAACTTCGATCGGCTGTAAGCAATTCCTAATTTCTTTAAATCTTCTGGCTGTAATTTTTTGAAATTTCTTGCGACGAACAATCTTTTTCGCGCTCAAAAAACCTATGCCCGGAATACGCTGAATTAATTCTAAATCTGCCGTATTGATATCTACTGGAAATTGATGCAGATTTCGCAATGCCCAACCCAATTTAGGATCAATATCTAAGTCAAGATTTGGCTGGTCAAAACCAACAATTTCATTGACATTAAATCCGTAGTAGCGAATTAGCCAATCTGCTTGATACAATCGGTTTTCGCGAATCATAGGCACTGGAGTTCCAATGGCAGGAAGCCTGTTATCGTGGCTTATTGGCACATAACCAGAATAATAGACACGGCGCATTTTCATTTGTTCGTAAAAATAATTGGCCATTCCGAGAATTTCCATGTCATTTTCTTTTGTTGCGCCAATTACCATTTGCGTGCTTTGTCCAGCTGGAGCAAAAAGCGGTGTTTTGTAATTGGATTTTTTCTCTTCCTGATAATCGATAATTTCGTTTTTAAGATATTCCATTGGCTTAATCACGTCTTTATGATTTTTATCTGGAGCCAATAGTTTAAGACTCTGTTCTGTTGGCATTTCAACATTTACGCTCAAACGGTCGGCATATAATCCAGCTTCTTTTAGTAATTCTTCGCTAGCACCTGGAATTGCTTTTAAATGGATATAACCATTAAAATTTTCCTCCAATCTAAGTTTTTTGACAATTCTAACCAGACGTTCCATAGTATAATCGGCATTGTCGAAGATGCCAGAACTCAAAAATAACCCTTCAATGTAATTTCTTCGATAAAAACCAATTGTCAAATCAACAACCTCCTGAACGGTAAAAGCGACTCGTTTAATATCATTGCTTTTACGGCTCACACAATAGGCGCAATCAAAAATGCAATGGTTGGTAAGTAGGATTTTTAAAAGCGAAACACAGCGTCCGTCTTCTGTAAAGGCATGGCAGATTCCGCCTCCTGTGTCGCCCAATCCTTTGTTTTTGTTTTTTCGTGTACTTTGTCCTGATGAGCAAGAAACATCATATTTGGTCGCATCTGCTAAAATCGCCAATTTCTCCATTACTCTTTCCTGTACCATTTTGCTCTTTTTTTAGTTGTTTTTTGAAACGAAAATTCATTCTTTCAAAACTAGGAATTCATGCTAAAAAAGAGTCGAAAGAAACTGTTCTAAATTGTATCAACTTTTTTTTGAAAGGTTATTTTTACATTCAAATTTTAACTATCTTTAAACTTCAAAACAGGTATAAATACGGGGTTGTAAGTTGTCAAAACTTTTTACATTCGCCCAAAGTAGAAAAACTGATTTCCCCCCTTAATATTAGTTTTTCAGATTTAGAAGTATTAGCAATTATTAGGAACAAACGGCTAAAACAATGAAATTTGTAAAAGGACAAGATGTTTCCTACACAGCATTGAGTGGGATATCTTATAAGGGAACCATTATCGAAAGGAAAATGGATTTTAAAAAGGGACTGATTATAAAATCGACTTCAAAAGAAAGAGATTTTCATTACCTCATCGAAATACAAAAAAACGGCACGACCGAGAAAATTCTGTGTGCCGAAAATCATCTTAAATTATTGGAGAAGAAAAAACGTGTAGCAAAAAAAGTAGCTTAGTTATAAGCTGTAATAAACGCGACTATTTTTTCTATTGCAATTTCTGGAGTTTCTTTGTGTGGTGTATGTCCTGTATTTGGTATTATATACTTTTCAGCTTTCCCAGATGTAGCAGTTATTGTTTTTTCGACTTGATCTAAAGTTCCATATTCATCTTTTTCACCTTGGATAAATAGTAGCGGAGATTTGATTTTGGGAAGGAAATGTTCAATATTCCAGTTTCTAAAATCATTTCGCGACCAAGTTTCAGTCCAAGCTTTAAAAATAGTTTCGGTTTTGTTTCCGTGATATTTTTGGAGCCTTTGAGGCAAGTTTGTATTTTGATACGCTTCAGCAGCTTCGCGAATACCGTTTAGGGTAATTTCTTCAACAAAAATATGAGCCGCTTCACAAATGACCATTTTAATTCGATTTGGATATTTACTTACGGCAATTAATGCGATCGAACCTCCATCGCTGTGGCCAAATAAAATGGCATTTTCAATATTTAGATTTTCGAGTAATAAGTTTAAAACGTCAGCTTCTTGTTCCAGATAATTTACAGGACGAATATAAGTCTGCATAGGATCCGATTTTCCGTAGCCTAATCTGTCATAAATTAAAATGTTGCATTGGCAAAGGGTCGCAATTCTTCTTGGAAAATCTCTCCATAGTTCTACACAACCCAAAGAATCATGCAGGAAAACAATAGTCGGACGATTTTCAAAATTATTGTGATATTCGGCGTAAAGATTATTTTCGTTTATATGGATTAACATATTGCGGTTTCGTTTTGAATCACTTTATCCTTTTTAGCTTTCGATATGTTAAGATACACGATTGAGCCAAGCATTATCGCAATTCCGATAATTTGCAGAAAAGTGACTTTTTCTCCCAAAATAATATGAGCGCAAAAAACAGCCGCAGGTAATTCTAAAGTTAGTAAAACAGAACTTAAGCCAGCGCCAATTTTAGGCATCCCGACTGTAAAACAGATAGGCGGAATTACGGTTCCAAAAATGGCTAAAAATGTTCCCCATTGCAACAATCCAAAATCTAAATGTGTACTTGTAGTAATGGCTTCACAGTTAATTAAAAATATAATCATGGCAGAACCACTGGTCATTAAAGCACTTTTTTCGAACATGGGAGTTTCTTTGCCAATTTTGCTCGTAAAAACGATATAAAGTGTATAAAGCAAAGCCGATAATAAACTCAAAGCTATTCCTGTAAATGATATATTAGCATTGCTTAAGTCTAAAAGGTTTCCTGCGAGAATAGTTCCTAAAATGATAAAAAGTGTCGAACCGACTTCTACCGTATTTGGTTTTTTCTTGAAAAATATCCAATCGACCAAAATACTTAGCCAGGTAATTTGCATTAATAAAACAATTGCTAATGATGCCGGAATATAAGCCACAGATAAATAGTAAGTATAAGCCGAAGAGCCCATTGTGGTTCCTGCTAAAAGCAATTTCCAATTTAATGTTAGTTTAGTGCCGTATTTTAATTTTCTGAAAATAACGATAGACCATAAAATTAAAGTTCCTGCAAGTGCTTGTGTCAAAGTGATTTCGGCAGGTGAATAACCTTCTCCGTAAGCGATTTTGGCAAAAGAAGAAAGCATTCCGAAACTTAATGCGCCCAAAGCGACGATGATAATATATTTGTTCATTTTTATTCTTGAAAATATGTTTTGTACAGTCAAAAGTATAAAATGAAGAATAATGGTCGTTATTTTTAATTTAAATATGTATTTAATATTTTAAAATGCGTATATTTATGTATTTTGTCCTAAAATGAATTATTTTTTATACTTTAACTGGAAAAAATCCGATGCAAGAATTAAGCAAACAAGAGATAGAGTTACTTCGAATTCTTCAAGAGAACGCAAGATTTGATATAACCGATTTGACAGAAAGACTCAATATGTCTAGAACTTCTGTTTACGACCGAATTAAAAAACTTGAAAACGAGGGGTATATTAAAGATTATGTCGCTATAATTGATCCTAAAAAAGTTGGATTAAATTTTACTGTCATTATAAATCTTTCTCTAAACAGCCAACGTTTAGATCTTGTAGAAGAATTTTCGAGGCAAGTCGCAGCACTTGATGAGGTTGTAGAAGGATATGTTACAGGAGGGATTTTTGATTATGTTTTGAAAGTTGTGGTAAAAGATCCAGAATCGTTTAATGATTTTATTAGAAAGCTTTCAGATATCCCAAATATCAGTAAAGTCCAGAGTTCTTTTGTTATGAGCTACATTAAGCAATCAACTAAATTGCATTTTTAATTTAGAGTTAAAAACAAAAAACTACGCAAAGCCTTTTTTATTAGGACTTGCGTAGTTTTCTATATTTTATAAATAATCAAATATCTTCTTTTAATCCAATTCTTTTTAAGCTGTTTACCATTCTAAAAACAACCTCATCAGAAAACATAAAACTGCAAAATATTTCTTTGATTTCTGTTGGAGTTTGGGGTTGTAGTTTTAGAAGGTTGTTTAGCTGTATTTTAGCTTTTGCATCTTCATTTAGCAGGGATAAGGAAACCGCTTTTAGCAAAGAATCCCAAATGGTTTCGTTAAAGTCCATATTGTCTGCCCAGTATAAGGACTTTTGATATTCTTTTTTATGAATGTAATAGTAGCAATATCCAATATTAATCCACCACGGATGCGAAGTATTTATTCGAATTGCATTTTCTACTAAATTAAAGCCTTTCTCAAAATAGCCTGCAAAAATTAACATGCGACCTATTCCTGAGATAATGCCAGAAGAATTAGGGTTTATTTTTATGCATTGCTCTGCGGCAGAAAGACAGTTATCTTGATCTTTTTTAAAACAGCTTAAAAGTGCTAGAGAATACCAAGCCTGTTGGCAGTTGGGATCTATTTTCAATGCTTTTGTAATACAGTGACTGCTTTTTTCGATTGTTTTCTTGCAGTTGTCTATTCCAAGAGCGATAGCGACCAATTGCATTTCGCCCAACATTGCCCAAGCTATAGCATGGTTTGGATCTAATTCTACGGCATCATTTAAATTGGACAATGCATTTGCATAATTTTCTATAGAATAGGAGCATTGATATTCGTGATAACTGCAGATTGCTTTTAAAATACCCGAATTGTTTGATATTTTAGAAGGTGCTGTTTTTACCATTTCTTTAAAGATAATGCCATAATAACCGCCCATGCTGGAAACGATATCTTTCACGATTTCATTTTGTATTCTAATACCGTCATCGATTGTGGCAGGCGTAAACAATTTAGTCAATATAAATTTACCAGATGAGGAGTTTACAAGATTGACTCTGATCTGCATTTTATTATCAATAATTTGAATATGCCCTGTTATAATAAAATCGGCGCCTACTAAACTGGCGGCTTCTAGAATATTTTCATTAATTTTTGAAATTACACTAGATGCAAAATGGCCTATTACAGAAATGTCTTGAAAACGCGAAAGTTCTGCGCTTACTTCTTCGGAAAGAATTTGAGAGAAAGCTTCTAAATCGGGCCTTTGAGAAGTCGATTTAAATGGAAATACTGTGATGACCAGATTTGATTTACTTGTGTTAATAGGGAAATCAATGTGCCTCATTTTGTTATTATGAATAAATTCGGGAACGTAACCGCCTTTGGGGACATGAATAATCACCGAATTATCTTTTCCGTCAGAAGAATAATATTCATTGAGAAGTTTTCTTAATCGCCCTGCATGAATACGAACCATTGCGTCGTCGTGAGGATTGAAATGAGAAGGTCTGCTTAAAGCATTTACAGCTATCGAATATTCTTTAATAAACTTCTGTCTTTGGTCTATGGTTTCTGTGACTATATATCGCAGAAAATTGCTTAACAGTATTGAATTCTTGAAAGAATTAAACTTTAAAACATTTTCCAGTTCATTGTAAATGGTATCCGGGGGATTTTTTTTATTGACTCCATAATAAATTATTTGAAATTATTAACGTCGAAAAAAAAGTCACTGGGCGAGTAAAGTGTTAAATATGATGTAGTTACAAATTTATAAAAATATGTGAATATTTAACATATTAATATTATTAATCTGATTTTTTAACCGTTAAATGTAACCGTTAATAACCCTAATCGTGCACTAGCATTGATTATATTTGCTTGATAATCAGTTAGTGAAGTGTCTTTTTTTTGCTTTTTTAACAAAAAAGAAGACAACATTATGAAGTTCTTGATTTTTTTGTCTGCCCAAAAAACAAAATTTAAAGAATTTTGAAAAGATTTTTTAAGCTAAAAGCCAGTTCTGAGAAATACAGATTTTTGAAATAAAGTCACTTTTATTTTTAAGCCCAGATTGTAAAAAACAAATGAATAGTAGTAAAGCATCCCACAATAAACAAACTATAATCATTATGAAAAAAAGGTTTTTACAAATGGTCACGATCAGGCATCGAGCCATTATAATTTGTTTTCTCATTTCCGCTTTAGCTCAAGCTCAAGAAGAAGGATCTAAAAGCATGGAAATCTATGGTTTCATTATGACCGATGTTGGTTATAATTTTAATCAAATTCAATCAGATTGGTATGATGTGGTAAGGCCAACTAAACTGCCTTCGTATAAAAATGAATATGGTCCAGACGGCAATTACTATGCTTCTGTACGCCAGACTAGACTTGGCTTTAAAAATTATTTTAATACTGGACTTGGAGAATTGAAAACACATTTCGAATTCGAGTTGTTTGGTACTGGTGTAGATGCTGGACAGACTACTTTTCGTTTGCGTCATGCTTATGCCGAGTTAGGAAAATTTGGAGCTGGACAAACTTGGAGCCCCTTTATGGATATTGGCGTATTTCCGAATTCACTAGAATATTGGGGGCCAACTGGAATGGTGTTTTTTAGAAACATTCAGATTCGATATATGCCAATTCAAGGCGATACTCGTTTAACCATTGCATTAGAAAGACCTGGAGCAAGTGCCGATCAGGGAGATTATGCCAATCGTGTAGAATTGCAAGGCGTAAAAGCAAGATTTCCGTTGCCAGACCTTTCAGCAGAATACCATCTTGGAACTAAATGGGGGTATATTGAGCTAGCAGGTATCGTAAGAAAAATTGAATGGAAAGATCAAAACAACGATCAGTATAATTTATCAGGAGATGCAGTAGGGTGGGGACTTAACTTAAGTACCAACATTAACTTCAGTAAAAATGATGTTTTTAGAGGGCAAGTTATGTATGGAGAAGGAGTACAGAACTACATGAATGATGCTCCTGTCGATATAGGTATTAAAAATAATCTGAGTAATCCTGTAACTCCTGTAAAAGGTGTTGCGCTTCCTGTGGTTGGTGTTGTCGCTTTTTTAGATCATAATTGGAGTGATAAGTTTAGTACTGCAATAGGATATTCGATGATTGATATTGACAACTCAGACGGACAAACAGACAGCGCCTTTAAAAAGGGACAATACGCTCTCGCAAATATCTTGTATACTCCTGTAAAAAACTGTATGGTTGGAGCTGAATTTCAGTGGGGTAACCGCGAAAATTACAACGACGGATGGAGCACTTCCATAAACAAAATACAGTTTTCTTTTAAATATAATTTCTCTGAAGCATTTTATAGAAAAAATCAATAGAAAGCTTTGTGTTTATTAATCACTTAAAAAAGAAAAATATGTGTAAAACTGTACAATATCTGCTATTGTTCGGATTGTCTGTAATTGCTCTTAATGCGCAGACTCGAACTGAAAAGGATCTTCTGGGAGAAAAACAGATTCCTGCAAACGCGTACTACGGAGTACAAACAGCCCGTGCATTAGAAAATTTTCAGATAAGTAGCTTGACTACGCAATCTTATCCTGACTATGTAAAAGCTTTTGCAATGGTTAAATTAGTCGCAGCACGTGCCAATGCAGATGTAGGCCGACTTAAAAAAGATAGACTTGTTGCTATAGAAAAAGCTTGCCAAGCTGTAATTGATGGCAAATATCATGATCAATTTTTGGTCGATTTGTATCAAGGCGGTGCTGGTACTTCTGCGAATATGAATGTAAACGAAGTTTTAGCCAATATTGCATTGGAATTAAGCGGTCATAAAAAAGGAGAATATCAATACATTGAACCTCATGATGATCTTAATATGGGACAATCAACAAACGATGTGTACCCAACAGCCATAAAAGTGGCATTACTTCTTCATAACGATAAACTGCTTCAAGAGGCAGATCTTTTGGCTAAAGCTTTCCATAAAAAAGGCGATGAATTTAAAGACATTCTAAAAATGGGAAGAACCGAAGGGCAAGATGCTGTACCAATGACTGTAGGTCAGGAATTTCATGCTTTCGGGAATCAGCTTGACGCAGAAATTAGTGCTTTAAAAAAAGCGGAAGTTTATTTATGCGAACAAAATATGGGAGCTACAGCAATCGGGACAGGAATTACTGCTTCTCCAGGTTATGCTGAAAAAGTAGCGACACATCTGGCAAAAATTACAGGAAAACCAATTGTAATGAGTAAAGATCTTATTGCTTGCTACGACTAGTCAACAAGGGTTTGTAATGTATTCTTCTACACTTAAAAGCATGGCAGTAGCTTTGGCAAAAATAAGCGACGATTTGATCATTTTGGCCTCTGGTCCTCGTACTGGTTTTTTCGAAATCAATTTGCCTGCACTTCAGCCAGGATCTTCAATTATGCCAGGAAAAGTAAATCCGGTTATGCCAGAACTTATGAACCAATTGTGTTTTAAAGTAATGGGAAATGACTTGACCGTAACGATTGCCGCACAATCTGGTTTATTGCAATTAAATGCTTTTGAACCTGTTCAGGCCATTGCCATGATGGAATCTCAAGGATTGTTTTTTAAAGCAATGCCATTATTTAGAAAAAACTGTATCGATGGCATTACAGTAAACAAAGACGTTTTGGCGCATTATATGGATCGAAGTGTTGGTGTTGTAACGGCTCTAAATCCGATTTTGGGTTACGAAAAAACAACTGAATTGGCCAAAGAAGCATTGGCAACCAATAAAGGTATTTTAGAACTTATACGCGAAAAGAAATTGCTGACAGAAGACCAAATTAAAAAACTGCTTGATCCAGCAACTTTAACAGGCCAAAAATAATTCTCAACCTTAAACGACAAAATGATGAAATTAAATATCAACTTTTACAAAAAAATACTTTTACTGCTGTTATTATCACTCAATATCAGCATGTTCGGACAGGCTAAGCCTAAAGTTCTAATATTAGCAACAGGCGGAACAATTGCCGGTTCTGCTCAAACAGGAGTACAGTCAGGATATACTTCTGGTCAAGTTACCATTGATGCAATGGTAAATGCAATTCCAGATGCTTTGAAAGTAGCCGATATAAAAGGCGAGCAAATTGCGAATGTCGGATCTCAGGACATGTCATTTGAAATTATGCTGAAAGTAGCCAATAGAATTAATGAGTTAGCCGATAGCAATGATGTAGACGGTTTTGTAATTACACACGGAACCGATACAATGGAAGAAACGGCCTTTTTTTAAATCTAACTACAAAAACAGATAAACCAGTAGTGCTTGTAGGATCAATGCGTCCGTCAACAGCAATTAGCGCAGACGGACCTTTAAATCTTTATAATGCGATTGCAGTAGCTGGCGATCCTAAAGCAAAAGGACGCGGTGTACTTTTGGTAATGAACGATTGGATTCATTCGGCACAATCTTTAACAAAAGTGAGTACAACGGCCGTTCAGACTTTTATGTCTCCGCTTAGAGGACTTATCGGTATTACTTCTTACGGAACAAACGATTTCTTTAATTATCCTAGTCAAAAATTTGGAAAAAACTCAGAGTTTGATGTAAAAGGCGTTAGCTCTTTTCCTCGTGTAGACATTATTTATGCCGATGCAGATATGAAGCCAGATTTAATTGATGCTTCTATAGAACGCGGTGCCAAAGGAATTGTAATTGCTGGAGTAGGAAACGGAAATATGAACAAAGCCTCTCTAGATGCTTGTGCAAGAGCTAGCAAAAAAGGAATTATAGTAGTTCGAAGCACACGTGTAGCAACTGGACTTGTAAGCCGTAATGTAGAATGCAACGATGATGAACTTGGATTAATTGCTTCATATGCTTTAAATCCGCAGAAATCTAGAATCTTATTGTCGGTAGCATTGTTGAAAAAAGAAGCTTGGCCGAACTTCAAAAGATATTCGAAGAATATTAAAAAGAACTGTGTTTACGAACAAATTTTTGAATCTGTTTGTAAAACGAAATAGTTTTATATCAACTTGAAAATTTAATGTCTATGAAAAATAAAATAATTATAAGAGCGGTTCTCTCTGGTTTTTGTGTTTTATTGGTTTCCTGCAATACAAAAAAGGACGAAAATGTTGTGATTGACTTAAAGCAAGTCAAGAAAGAAATTCAGGCAAAAGAAAATGAATATGCTTGCAACATACAATGCTGGTCAATTGAAAGAGATTGGATATTATGCAGATGACGCCATTACTTTTTATCAAAACAGACCGCCAATTATTGGTAAAGATGCTAGATATGAATTTTTAAAATCAGATTTAGAAAATAATACAAATGTAATCTCATTTGAAACCAAAGAAGTTTTTGTTTCTCACGATGGTAACATGGTGGTAGAAGTAGGATATTATAAAGTAACCGACTCGACAAAAACGCCTATAAATACTGGAAATTATATGAGTCTTTTTGAAAAAAGAGATGGCAAATATGTTTGTTTAAGAGATATGAGTGCTTCTGATGGATTGACAGAATAAAATGCATTTTTAAAACTTTTAAATTTGATTTGGAAGTAATGTGTAGCTATCACTTTAGCAAATTATTTAAACTTTAAAATTAAGATTATGAAAAAATTACTATTTATACTTTCGTTGGTTTTCGGATTAAGTGCTTTTGCACAATCTTCTGTAGATGAAATTAATTTGATCCAAGATCTTTATGGAAAATCAAAGGCAGATGTAGTCAAAGAATATTTGGATTTGTCTGACACACAAGCAGCAGCATTTCAGCCTATTTATGATAAATACGAAGCAGAGCGCAAAGCCTTAAGTCAGCAAAAGATTAAAATTCTCGAAGACTATGCAAACAATTATTCGACTTTAAGCGATGCTAAAGCTACAGAGCTAACAGCGGCAAACTTAAAATACAATCAAGATTCAGAAAAATTACTTGCCAAAACGCATTCTAAACTGGCAAAAGCTATTGGCGGAATCAATGCGGCAAAATTTGTACAGCTTGAGTTGTATTTGCAAGTGACTATACGCGCTGAAATTCAGAATGCTATTCCTTTTATTGGCGAACTGGATAAAACCAAAAAACACTAGACGATTTCTGGGTACAGAGTAGAAAGTATAGAAAGATCATTTTCTACTCCGCTTACTAATATTTTATACTCTTAATATGATAAAGAAATTTACAAAATATTTGACAGTTGCATTAATCATGTCTGCCCAGCTAATTTTTAGTCAGTCTGATAACGATGGTAAAGAACTAGGACTTCCAGGCGATAATCTAGATTTGTATGCTGTAATGACACTCTTTCAGAAATCAAAAACCATTGAGGAGTTTGAAAAAAATCTGAATTTAGAGAAAACAGGAATCAATAATCTCGATTTGAATCTAGACAAAAAAGTAGACTTCATAAAAGTAATTACCAAGAAAGATGGTAACTCGTTTACGTTTGTTCTTCAAGTTGCCGTTAGCAAAACAGAGAATCAAGACGTCGCTGTTATTTTTGTCGATAAAGACAAAAACGGAAAAGTAAAAATGCAGATTGTAGGCGATGAACTGCTGTATGGAAAAGATTATATTATCGAACCAGTAAGCAAATCCTCGGCAGCAAAAACATCAAACCCTGCTTATACAGGAGACGATCCCGTACAAAGCGCGCCAGCCGTAACAGCCGTTGTGGTAGAAACGGTGCCAATTGTACAATATGTATATTCACCAGCTTACGTGCCGTATTATCCACCTTATTATTACGGATTTTATCCGCCTTATTTCGCTGCTTTTACTGTATTGGCGGTCGGAATTTATCGTCATAACCATTATTACCATCATCATGGCTATCACGGCGGGCATTATCATGGCGGACATAACAATGTATATATTAATAACAGAAACAGTTTTAATAATTACAATAATAATAGATCGAGATCTAATACAGTGCGAGACAATTCGACCAATAATAGATACAATACAAATCGGGGTAATTCGCGTCCTTCGGCAAGTACACGACCATCAGGAGGAAACTCCAATCGTGCAGGGAATACTAATGCATCTGGAAGAACCCGTCAGAGTTCATCGCCAAGTGCAGGGACTTCAAATCTAAATAGAGGAAGTTCTTCGAACTCCAATTTTAATAGAGGAGGAGGAGCGTCTTCAAGACCAAGCGCCGGACAAATGGGAGGCGGTTCTCGCAGCATGGGAGGCGGTGGCTTCGGTGGCGGAGGCGGCGGAAGAAGAAGATAAACGGCGTTTTTTATAATGTTTCATCAGAAAAAATGCGTAAGTCCTTTTTGGGTTTGCGCATTTTTGGTTTTTATATCTAATGAAGTCATGTTTAAAAATACACACAAGATTTTTGAAGCAATTCATTCCGTAGGAATGTTTCATCGGTAGAAACGAGATTTGAATCAGGAATATACGTTCCGTAGGAATGTTTCATCAGTAGAAACGAAATTTGAATTAGAAATATACGTTCCGTAGGAACGTCTCATCGGTAGTAGAAACGAAATTTAAATCACGATTACACGTTCCGTAGGAACGTTTGATTGGTAAAATTTTCGCAAATCTGGTGTCCCTACAGGACACAATGTAAAACGATATTATTTTTTTTCTACCGACGAGATATTCCTAACGGAATATTAAGCATTGTTATCATATAAGATAACCGATTAGTGAAAATATATTATGACATTTGAATTATTGAAAATGATATAAAATTCAAAGAATGAAAGTGGCAGAAATAGAGTACCTAAAAAAACAATCGGCTCAATATTTAAATATTTTAAAATCAGCTAATAAAGGTTACTATGCAGAACTCAAGGTTTTAAATTACTCCGAATTAGGCTGTGTAATAACAAATATGCTAAAACTGTGTATTTTGGCATTAGAACAAGATAATGGACAAAAGCTGTCTATAGATGTTGGATTGGTTTTAGAACAAGCGCTTCAATTATTTCCAACTGATGAAATGGAATTGTTAGATATAATTAATGAAATGCAGATTAAACAATCTTATGCTGAGGTTGAATAAAAAAACAAAGAAATCTGGAGCAACTCATTCCGTAGGAATGTCTCATCGGTAGAAACGAAATTTAGATCACGATTACACGTTCCGTAGGAACGTCTCGTTGGTAAAATTTTCACAAATCAGGTGTCCCTACAGGACACAATGCAAAACGATATATTTTTTTTCTACCGACGAGATATTCCTAACGGAATATAAAATAATGTTAATTTAAATTTTCTGCAACAAAATTTCTGCAATACTCTTTTATCTGTTCTCGCACAGTTCTAAACTGTTCCATGATTTCAGAATCCGTTCCAGTCGCTTTTGCTGGATCTGGAAAATTATAATGAAATTTGATTGCCTTTGTTGGGAAAAACGGACATCGCTCTTTAGCATTATCACAGACCGTAATCACAAAATCAAAATCGATATGAACATATTCATCAATATGATTTGATGTGTGATTTGAAATGTCTATTCCGTCCTCTTTCATTATCAAAATAGCTTTTGGATTAACGCCATGAGTTTCTACACCAGCGCTGTAAACCTCAGCTTTATTTCCAGCAAAAAGCTTCATGTAGCCTTCGGCAATCTGACTTCTACAGCTATTGCCGGTGCAAAGTATTAATATTTTCTTTTTCATAATTAAACAAGTAACCAGATGATATTTATAATACAGAATTTGGGTTCAAAACCAAAAATGAACTGTAGTAAAATAACAGATGAGGTTATTACAATTGGTTTTTTGTATTTAAAGATTAGTTCTTTCATTTTTTAGCGACATCCTGAATTTGGAGTACAGCAAGAAGCAGAGTCATTAGTTAATTGAGTAAGATTGATCTTCTGTTTTTCTGTTGGAATTCCGCAAGCATCTTGTGCCAAACAAGCCGTTGTTTTATTTTTTAGAATAAACGTTTTTCCATTAAACTCTAAATCATATTTGCCAATTGTATTGCTTTGATATTCCACTTCAATTTCTAAGTCTTCGATGTTTAGTTTATCTTCAGACAGCTGAATGATGTTCAATAGTTTATTAGGTTTTAAACGATGTTCAAAATCGTTGGCATCCCAAAGCTGAAAGTTTACTGCTTTTTCATTTCTGATTACTCCGCCGCAATCAATAAAATTTTTGGTAACTACTCCAACTTCTGTTACATGAAAATGTTCTGGTACAAAAGTTCCGTTTTCTAATTGAAATTCCACATTATCTAATGTTGGCAAAATCTGTTTTACTTCTGATAATTTCATCTTGTTTTTATTTATTTGTTAATTGCAATATTGCGATATACTTGGTCAAAAAAAATGTTTTAGCAACATTTTGATTTTGAGATAGTTTGTGTGATGTTTAAAAAATAGGAGTTTAAAATGTCGATTGTTTTTTCGTCAATACAATAGCAAATAGCATTTCCAGAAATATTTCCTTTTATAATGCCAGCATTTTTTAATTCTTTTAAATGCTGAGAAACTGTAGGCTGGGCAAGAGGCAGTTCGTTTACAATATCGCCACAAATACATTCATTCACTTTTAGTAAATATTCGATTATAGCAATTCTTGCAGGATGCCCTAGTGCTTTGGCAATTGTAGCAATTTGATTTTGTGCGTCTGTAAAATGTTCAGTCTTAGTTGCTCCCATATTAGATTATATTAATATTGCAATATTACGATATAGTTTTTAGATGATGAAATTTTTAACAAATTAATTTAAATAAAAAAGCTCCAGATTTCTCTGAAGCCTTAATTTTATTTATAATACTATTTATTTAACTTCAACAGCTTCAGGAAATTTCCATGTGCCATTAAGTATTTCTTTGTGCGGACGATAAAGTCTAACCCAATAATTCCAACCTGCAGTAACCGGAATACAATTTGGTGTTTTTCCGTCACAACCTCCAAATTGAATAGTGATCGATCCGTCAGCATCTTTTTTTGCTGTAATATTATTTAAGGTATACATATTGAGATCGTTTTTCTCAAAATAACCTTCTTTATTGTATACACTTATAGACCAAAATCCATCAACAGGAACATTTTTAACTTTAAGTTTATAGACCGTTTTTCCATCATTTTTTTTAGGATAAACAGAAAGATAAAGTGCATCTTTTTCTGGATTTCCGCCCCATCCTGTTGCGCTTCCTAATAAATGGCGTGTTTCATCAATTTTACCTTTTAAGCCAAACATTCCTTTTGTATCAGTTAATTTTTTAGAAACGCCAATTAAAGAATCTCTAACTTTCTTTTGACTCACAAGGTCCCAATTTGGAACCGAAAAAGTTCCTTTATCTTTTTGGCTAATTTTAATTGCATCTTGCAATGCTGTAACTTTCGGTAAATCATTCGGATCGTTAGGATCAATAAAAGTTCTTATTCCTAACATCAAATAACGTGTCCCGATTTTTTCCTTTGTGAAGGTAAAAGTTCCGGGAGCGTAATACGTTTCAGAATATTGATCTTCGTCGATAGTCTGCATAGACATAAAACGTTTTCCAGGATCTGGCAGTGTAACAGTTATTGGTCCAGCATCGAGATCATAAACTCCAGAAGAATACAGTACATCTCGGTTAGCACGAATTACAGCTTGTTTGTCAATTGGCATTAAAGTTCTATAATGATGTATATTACCAATACCACCAGCATCTTTAACCGAAGTCGTAAAGTAAAGATCTGTTTCTGCGCGGTTAAAATTTGCGGCAGTAACTGGAACACTATTTTTTTGTGCGACCGAATCAGAAGTCACAGCAGTAGAATCTTTTAATGTAGAGGAATCTGTTTCTGATTTGCCGTTATTCTGTTTGCAGGAAGAAGTCAGTAACGATATAGCAACTAAAAATAGACCTGATAATAATTTGTAATTTTTCATATTATTTGAAATTAAAATTAGAAAAATGGTTATGATTTTATTTCTGGAGCAATGTTTTTCATTTTACAATTTCTGGAAGAGGCATTTTCCAAATGTTATTAATAACGTCTGGCTGCGGACCGTAAATTCTCATCACAAACATGAATTTTTCATCTTTAGGTGTCGGAAGCCAGTTGCTTTCTTTGTCTTTTCCAGGAGAAGTGCTTTGCAGATAAATAACTAAATCTCCGTTTGACTCATATTTTAAACCTTTGGTTTTATTGCCAATTGAATATCTGTTAATTGGGTTTGGAATTAGAAAACGTTTAGGAAGATTGTACATCGTGATGCTCCAAAAGTATTTGGCTTCAGGTAACTGATCTTTAGTAAATTTTAATGCATATTTATTGTTTCCTAAAAGTTGCTGATTGTTTTTATCAACGTTACTTCCAGTATAAACAGCTTCCTCTTTAGTGTTTCCATAAATTCCGGCAGCTGCAGCAATTGCACGGTTTAGAAAGTTATTTTTAAGTTCTGCACGTGTACCAAAAAGACTTCCAGCATCTTTGACATTATCTATTTTAGAGTTCAGTTCTTCTTTGGCTTCGGCAATTCCTTTTTCAATTGCTTTTATCGTTTCTGGCGAGTATTTTGAACTGTCAAAAGGTTGTCCTGGCACAATTCCAATTTTGGCAAAACGTTTTCTCAGTTCTTTTTCGCTGCTGTCTTCGTTTGCATATTGTAATAAAGCATTTAGTGCACTGATAAATTGAAGCGAACCATAATCGCTTTCTTTCCAGACTGGCAAAGGTAGATTGTATTTTTTTACAGGAGGAGCAGGCTGTTTTGTATATTCATGCAACGGAATTAATTTATATTGTGCCTGTATTTTTTTAAGATTTGATACATCGGCTGGATCATGTAATTGAGTACGGCCTACGAGATATATTAAATTGGTTTCGGAATGTAAAACTTTATCAATGCCTTTAGGAGTTTCTCCTTTCCAATCTGGTCCTGCAATGAGATATTTACCTGCATTATTACCAGTTGCTCGCGATCCTACATATTCAAAATTGAAGGTGTAGAGATCTACCAACTGCATTACATAATATCGGTCGTTTTCTATTTTTGGCACTTCAAGAATAACAGGTTCGTCTGAAACATTAATCGGTGCCATTGAGTACGGAGTATCATTATTTATGGTTATGATTAAAGTATCTGCGGGAGTTGCGCTTGCAGCTACGCTTTTGAATTTGTTAAATCCGGAATATTCTTTAGCTTCTTTGTTGATTGCACTGGAGTAAATCGCTTTGTAATTATAAAATATTGGATATCCGTATATCCAGGCTTCTTTTGCAATAGCAGTTATAGAATCAGTAGACGTTGCATTTGCATTTTCTGAATTATCTTTTGATTGTTCTTTTTTGCAAGCAGTTACTGCCAAAAGGGTTACGATAAAAAAAGCGGTTAAATTTTTCATAATCGGGAGGTTTTATTTCATATATGATTTTTTCCTGATTTTAAAATTAGAATTTAAAAGAAAAACTTAGCTTTTTTGAATAGTAAAGATGGTTGCAAATTATAAGTTGCAACCATTTTAAAAGGCTAGAAATTAAAAAGATCAACTTGTTTTTAGACTGAAATGAAAAGGAATAAAAAAAGCTCCAGATTTCTCTGAAGCTTTATGATATTTTGAAAAAAAATACTTAGAAATTAGTATTTATCTTTTTTGAACGATCTGCAATGTAAGAGATCAACCAAATCACTTGTCCTTCTTTTACAAAGTAAATTTTCTTTGTTGCATAGTCTGGAATACTTTCAAGACAAGTCACAAGAATGTTGTTTGCCGAAATCAAGTATTTTTGGTCATAAGTGCTTAAAACTCTCGCAGACTTCTTTGTTTGTTTTGGCAAGGTTAGTAAACTTACCGAAATTGTTTTTAAGAATAGCATCATAATCGATAACATCTTGAAGTGTTAAAGCAACATAATGATCTTTATTAACGGTTTCGTCATAAAAAAGAGTTGAAAACGCCCAAACAGCACCACCAGATAAATATAATTTATCTTTTTTAGCTAAAGGAGGATTTGCATCAAATAATTCTTTTGTTTTTTTACGTAGAATAACATTATAATCAAAAGATTTTTCTTGGTAGGTAGACATATCGTTTACTTGACTTTTGTTTACCACTGTTTTTTCTACGGCATCAGTAAGTGTCATTGTTCCAAAACTAAGTTCTAATGGAACAAATTCTAATTTACCGTCTTTAAGTTCGTCAATGTAACCGCCTTTAGTAGTTTGAGCACCAATATCAAGAAGGAAAGCATTAGCAAAATCAACAGGCGGTATAGCACCTTTAACAAGCGTTTTTGCTTCTTCGTTTACATCTAATACTTCTAATTGTTTACCGGTTAAAAGGGCAATTTTGTTTTTTAAAACGTCTAAGTTACGTGCAGAAGCAAAAACAGGAGCTGCTACAACAAAGATGTTTTCTTCAAGAATTTTGTTTTCAGCTTTAATCTTTTGCAATTGCGTGGTAACCGTAACGCTAGTTTTACTAATATCTTCTGCAGTAAGTTCGCCATTAGCAGTAATATGATCAGCAAAAGGGATTCTTTCAGTCCAGAAAGAAAGGATTTTATAATCGGCTTTTCTAATGTTATTTACATCAATAACAGAAACTTTTATAGCTCTACGTCCGATTTCGATTCCAGCGTAGACACTTTTTTGAGAAAATGAAGAGACAGAAAAAAATAAAGTTAAAAGAGTAAAAAATAAAAATTTGGGGTTGTGTTTTTTAAGCATTGTGTTAAATTGTAGTTATAATATATTTGTTTTTAAAAGATTATTAAATTTCTTTTTGTGGTATTGATATGAAAATCACAATTTTAGAATGAAAACAAATGGTTTCATTACGGAATTGCGAATTTAAGAAAACATTTAATAATATAAAATCAGTTATTGGAAAACATAATATTAAATTATTGTAAAGGAATAACGGACTTTATTTCGATTAAGTATATTTATAAGACAAGACTTGAGATTTCTCTAAATTTATCAATCGACGAGTTACGAATTATCTATATTTGGTTAATTAAGCATGAAACTTACGATGCAAATATCAAAGTTAGTTTTAATTTAAATAAAGTATATGGTAGACCATGAAACTGAATTGATTCGGATAAAGTTGTTGGAAAATTCAATTCGCTTGCTTTCCGATTTCATGAGTGTGTTGTCAGATGGCTATAATCCGACAATCCTTGATGTGAAAGTTAGTATCGACAAAAAATTAAAGGATCAAGATCGATTTATATTTTCCTCTTCAAACAATTTGGGTACAGAATCTTTTTTTCTAGACAAGATTCAACCAACGAAAAAAGATATTGCTAATATTAAAGAGAGAATAAACGAGAATTTTTCTTGGTGTCTTAATCATTTAGCCACATTTAACAATGCGCCTGATATATTCGCAAGTAGCTATCATATTGAAAATCTAAGTCAATTAGTAGAAAAAGTAAAAATGCATATTTTTGATCTAACGGACTTATGGGACATAATTAGTTATGAATACTTGGTTGATACTAAAGATGGAAGTTTGGTTAGAGTTCTTTTTATGCATTCCGACAATAAATCATTGATCTTAGATTTTGGAAACTATATTCATTGAGGAACTTTTCTTTATGTTTGTAAACTTACATTATTTCAAAATAATAAGAATATAAGAACAAAAAAGCTTCAGAGAAATCTGAAGCTTTTGTTTTAATAGTGAGAACAGAAATATCCTCAAACTGATAACTTTTGGGATTAAAAATAGGTTGACTCCGAATACGGATCGTAGATGTCTACATCCCATTGATTATCATTATATAGATCTGCAAAATCTTCATCGGCTTCTGCATCAATAGTATTTTCATTTTCTTCGTTATAGCTAATGCCTTGCAGAAACTCGCAGTCAAAATCTGGTTCGTCATCATGCTTATCGTACAAGTCTAACGAAGCTGAAGTTTGTTTTTCAGAATAAAATTCAGCATCTATCAGATTTGCATTAGATTGAATAGTAATCGAGTTAAAATTTGTAGAGGTAGTTATAGATGATTTCATGATTTTTATTATTTATTGGCTTTATAAAAACATATTTTCTTAATTCAAAAATACATGGTGCAACAATGTTTTTATTTACAGAATTTCGCCTTGAGTTTATATAATTAATCATTGTAGAATATGATTTCCACTTAATTAGTGTTTTTTACAGAGTTTGTTGGTTTATTTAACGCTGAGATATGCTCGTTGTAAAAGCTATGTAAGTCTCCTTATTTTGCAGAAATGTTTGAACAAAAAAAGCTCCAGATTTCTCTGAAGCTTTTTGTCTGTATAGAAGGAAGCATTTTAATTGTCTAACCGATTTTTTGAGGATTATTGTAAAATTATTAGTTGAAAATATTTCTTATATTTAGTTGAAATTTAAGTGACTAAGAATTTATGGAGCTAATTTTACTAATAGTAATCTTTTTGCTGATTCTTATTTATGGTTTTTATAAGGCGCAAATTAAAGGGATAATTGGAGAGAAAACTGTCTCTTCAATATTAGATTTCTTAGATAAGTCAGAGTATAAAGTGATCCATAATGTCGTTTTACAAAGAGGCGAAGTAACTACTCAAATTGATCATATAGTCATTTCTAGTTTTGGAATATTTGTTATCGAAACTAAAAATTATAAAGGATGGATTGTTGGCTATGAAAAATCGGAATACTGGACCCAAGTAATATATAAATACAGATCCAAGTTTTATAATCCTATTTTTCAAAATGCAGGACATATTAGGACTTTGAAAACCTGTCTAAATGAATACAGAAATCTAGAATATATATCTATTGTTGTTTTCTCAATAAATGCCAAAATAAAAATAGATACTAGTGTAGATGTTGTTAATATGCATCGTCTTTTAAAAACAATTAAAAAATACTCAAACGTAAATCTCTCAGAAGAAGCTAAGAAAAGTATCTTTGAAAAAATTAATGCTTCTAATTTAGTTGATTCGTTTAAGAAAAAGGAACATAATAATTCCATTAAAAAAAGGATTAGTGATCGTGAGAAAGCAATTCAAGAAAAGAAATGTCCAAGATGCGGTAATAGTTTGGTTGAAAGAAAAGGAGAATTTGGGATATTTTTTGGATGTAGATCGTATCCCAAGTGTAAATTCACAAAAAAAAACTTTCTTATAAAAGACAAGCATAGAAAACAAAAAAGCTCCAGATTTCTCTGAAGCTTTTTTACTTAGTAGCGGGAAGCATTCAATTATCTAACCAATTTGTTTATGATGTTAATGAAATTTTATCTGCATAAATTGTATTAGAAACATTCCTTATATTCGCTTACAAAAAGGTAAACTATGATATAAAAGGATGTCATTTTATCTTTTTAGTTAAGTTATTAAAAAACATATTTTTTATTGTTTAAGAAAATTTAGATTTTTTTAAAATGAGCGAAATAATTTTTGGAAGTGAATATCATCAAATTTTAGATAATCTTTTGAGAGAAATAGATTTGTCTAAACTTCCCTTATACGGAGAAAATGAGATTTACAGAATGAATGCAGGTAGATATGGTAAAGTCAAAATAAAATTAGATGTTGAGAGAGATAATGAAAAAATAGAATATATTCGAGATCTATATGGTAAGACTAATAATCCTATTAATTGTTATACATATGGATGGGAAGCTAAAGAAGAAAAGCTTCCGAAATACCATGAAGAATATATTAAACCAGTGATATTAGGATTTATCGAAGTTTTATCGACAATTAGCAATAACAATAATGTTGTTTTAAAATTTTCAGTTGTCGATGGGGACTGGAAAACATCAGAAAACACTGCGCATCATCTTGCGACAAAAAATGCCTTAATAGAATTGTTTAAACAAATATAAATATTATACTCTTGTTAGCACCATCCTGTTCGCGAGCTAAATAAAATCAAAATATTTGCAAAACTACTAAAACAAAAAAGCTCCAGATTTCTCTGAAGCTTTTTTACTTAGTAGCGGGAACAGGACTCGAACCTGTGACCTTCGGGTTATGAGCCCGACGAGCTGCCTACTGCTCTATCCCGCGATGTTTCGGGTGCAAAGATAAGGCGATTTTTGAGAAATCCAACGAAAACTTTAAAAAATGTTTTATTTTCTGTATTGAGTTGATATGACTACCTTTGCAAAATAAATAAAGCAAAAAATGTCACATAAAGCAGGTTTCGTAAATATTATCGGAAATCCAAATGTTGGAAAATCAACATTGATGAACGCTTTCGTTGGAGAACGATTGTCGATCATTACATCAAAAGCACAAACTACACGTCATAGAATTTTAGGAATTGTAAACGGAGAAGACTTTCAGTTAGTTTTGTCTGATACTCCTGGAATCATCAAACCAGCGTACGAAATGCAGGAATCGATGATGAACTTTGTAAAATCGGCTTTTGAAGATGCTGACATTTTAATCTACATGGTCGAAATAGGCGAGCAAGATCTTAAAGATGAAGACTTCTTTAAGAAAATCATTCATGCTAAGATTCCGGTTTTATTGCTTTTAAATAAAATTGATAATTCAAACCAAGAACAATTAGAACAGCAAGTTTCTTTCTGGAAAGAGAAAGTGCCAAATGCAGAAATTTTCCCGATTTCGGCTTTGCAGAATTTCAACGTTCCGGAAGTTTTCGGAAGAATTATCGAATTGTTGCCAGAATCACCACCTTATTATCCAAAAGACCAATTAACAGACAAGCCAGAACGTTTCTTTGTTAACGAAACAATCCGTGAGAAAATCTTATTGAATTACGCTAAAGAAATTCCATACGCAGTAGAAATTGTAACAGAAGAATTTCATGAAACCGACAATATTATCAGAATCCGTTCGGTAATTATGGTGGAACGTGACACACAAAAAGGAATCATTATCGGACATAAAGGTGCAGCTTTGAAAAAAGTAGGAACAGATGCCCGTGCTGATTTAGAGAAATTCTTCGGAAAACAAATTCATATTGAGCTTTATGTAAAAGTGAACAAAAACTGGAGAAGCAATGCTAATATGCTGAAACGTTTCGGATATAATCAATAGTTTATAATTGTTTCAAGTTAAATGTCAGGTATAAAACTTGGCACTTGAAACCTGAAACTTGAAACAAAAAACAATAAAAACTTAGGTACTTACAAACTTAGCGTCTCAGCAACTTTTTTTAACTACCTTTGCAAAAAATTTAAATAAGGCATTTACGGTTTTTAGTGATTGGGTTTTTAGGAAGCTAAAAATCTGAAATCTAAGTCTAAAGCCTAAAATTCAAAAAAAATGAATAATAACATTGTTGCGATAGTAGGAAGACCTAACGTAGGGAAATCGACCCTGTTTAATAGGCTGATACAAAGAAGAGAAGCTATTGTAGATTCAGTATCTGGGGTTACCCGTGATAGAAACTATGGTAAAAGCGAGTGGAACGGAAAAGAGTTTTCTGTCATTGATACAGGTGGATATGTTCGAGGGTCTGATGACGTTTTCGAAGGAGAAATTCGTAAACAGGTAGAACTTGCTATCGACGAAGCCGATGTTATTATCTTTGTGGTTGATGTTGAAGAAGGAATTACGCCAATGGATGAAACTGTTGCAAAATTACTTCGTAAAGTAACAAAACCAGTTTTATTGGCTGTAAATAAGGTTGATAACGCAATGCGTGAGAAAGATGCAATTGAGTTTTATAATCTTGGTTTAGGTGATTATTTCACATTTGCAAGTATTTCAGGAAGTGGAACTGGAGATTTATTAGATGCTTTAATTGAAGCTTTTCCAGAAAAACCAGAGCCAGTTACGCCAGAAGTAGAATTGCCTCGTTTTGCAGTTGTAGGACGTCCGAATGCTGGAAAATCTAGTTTTATCAATGCCTTAATTGGTAAAGACCGTTATATTGTTACAGATATTGCAGGAACAACTCGTGATGCTATTGATACTAAATTTGACCGTTTTGGTTTCGAATTTAATTTGGTTGATACTGCGGGAATTCGCCGTAAAGCAAAAGTAAAAGAAGATTTAGAGTTTTATTCTGTAATGCGTTCGGTACGTGCGATCGAACATGCAGATATTTGTATCTTGGTTATCGATGCAACCCGCGGATTTGAAGGTCAAGATCAAAGTATTTTCTGGTTGGCTGAGAAAAACCGTAAAGGAGTTGTAATCTTAGTAAACAAGTGGGACTTAGTAGAAAAAGATACGATGTCGACTCGTGACTACGAGGAGAAAATCAAAAAAGAATTGATGCCTTTTACAGATGTGCCAATTTTATTCGTTTCTGCTTTAACAAAACAGCGTTTATTAAAAGCATTGGAAGCTACGGTTCAAGTTTTCGAAAATAGAAAACAAAGAATTCCAACTTCAAAATTCAACGAATATATGTTGAAAGTAATTGAAGCATATCCGCCGCCAGCAACAAAAGGTAAATATGTAAAAATTAAATACTGCATGCAATTGCCAACTCAAACACCGCAATTTGTGTTTTTTGCTAATTTACCTCAATATGTAAAAGAGCCTTATAAGCGATACCTAGAGAATAAAATTCGTGAAAAATGGGATTTCGCAGGAGTTCCAATCGATATCTACATTAGAGAAAAATAAAAAAATCCCCTTGAAAATAGGGGATTTTTTTATGATTTATTTCTATTTACTTAAAAGATCAATTTTTTATTGGCATTATATTTGAATAAATGTAAAAAACACAATTAAACCTTTTGCGTTTTTGTAAGTCTTACAGATCTAACTAACCCAATTTTATGACCAAGATTTATTCATTTCTATTGTTTTTAGCTTTTGTTTATTCGGCAAATGCCCAAAACAATATTGTTATCAAAGGAACTGTAGTTGATATTAACTCGCAACTTCCGCTTGAACTTGCAACCGTTTATTTTACAACTGTAAAAGATTCTACAATTATAGAATATGCTACAACAGATAAAAACGGAAATTTTATTATCAATACGAAAAAGTATGATAAACCGGTTTTTTAAAGGTAAATTATACTGGATACCAAACGTATTTTGAAGAACAAAAAGGACTTACAGAAAGTAAAGACTTTGGTAAATTGTACATGCTTGAAAATGCAAATGTTTTAAATGAAGTAATAATTAAGAGCGAAGCCCCACCAATTACGATTAAAAAAGATACTTTAGAATTTAATGCCGGCTCTTACAAAGTGCGTCCAGATGCAAATGTGGAGACCTTACTGAAACAATTGCCCGGATTTGACGTAGATAATACTGGAAAAATTACGGTAAATGGGCGAGAAGTCAATCAGGTTTTAGTGAACGGAAAAGCATTTTTTGATAAAGATGGAGCCATTGCAATTAAAAACCTTCCTGCCGATATTATTAAAAAAGTTCAAGTTTCTGATTTTAAAACCAAAAAAGAAGAATTGGCCAAACAAGAATCGACTTCAGATTATTCGAGTATAAATATTACCATTGACGAAAAGAAAAACAAGGGATATTTTGGTAAAGTACTTGGCGGATACGGCTCAGACGAACGCTACGAAAGCAGTTTGATGATGAACTTCTTTAAAAACAAACAAAAAATTAGCGTTTTAGCCTCTTCAAATAATATCAATTCGACTGGATTTTCTATGGATGAAGTTTTTGATAATATGGGAGGCGGAAGAAATGCAAAAGGAGGTCAGGGCGCAAGCAGTGGAGGAAAAGGAATTACGCAGTCGACTTTGGCTGGAATTAATTATTCTGACGATTGGTCAAAAGATTTGGAGTTTATGAGCAGTTATAACTTTACAAATGCGGTGACTAAAAACGATAGCAAATCCAATCAGCTTAGTTTATTGCCTACAGGAAATATTTTAACTGAAGCAGATTCTAAAACAAGAAATGAAAATACTGGAAACAAGGCTAATTTTGAGTTAGAATACAAAATTAATCCTACTATGCAGATTGTTGTTGCACCTAAACTGAATGTGTCTCAATCAAATAGTAATTCTAGTTCTTCTACTTCTTCAGAAAACCAAAATGGAGAGGCGTTGAACGAAAGTACGGCAACATCTCATACAGAAAGTTCGAATACTAGTTTTGCGAATAGCATTAACTTCAACAAAACTTTTAAAAAGGAATCGAGAAATTTAAGTGTGGTTTTTAGCAATAGCAACACTAAAAATGATTCGAACGGAATTAATATTTCTGAAACCATTTTTTATCAAGATGCAAAACCAAATGATGAAAGAAATCAGAATGCAAAAAATACTTCAAAAAGTGATGCGTACTCGCTTGATTTAGAATATACAGAACCTATCACAGATTCGCTTCGATTGCGTTTTGGAACCGATTTTGACTGGCAGAGTTCAATGAACGATCAGAAAACATATAATTTTGATGATGCGTCACAAGAATATTCAGATTTAAACTCATCGCTAACGAATTATACAACATCAAAACAAAATTCGATTACGCCAAAAGTGGGTATTAGTTGGCAGAAAAGAAAATTTACACTTAATGTAAATTCTAGAACATCAATTGTTGAGTTTGATAATCATTCTTTCTATTTAAATCAAGCGACTGATTTGAATAAAAGATATATGCTTCCGTATGGAACAGCACAGTTTCGATATAAATTTAATCGTTCTAAAAACTTAACGTTTAAGTATGATTATTCTAATGCGCTTCCATCGGCAACACAATTAATGCCGGTTGCAGATTTAAATAATCCGTTAAATAGTGTAATTGGTAATCCAAATTTAAATCCGATTGAGAAAAATACTGCTGGTATCGATTTTAAAAATTTTGATTTTAGAACGCGTTCTGGCTATAGTTTATTTCTTAAAGGAGATTACTATAATAATGATATAGTTTCGACTTCTATTTATGATGACAGCGGAAAAAGAAATACAACTTATGTAAATATTTCAGGAACTTATTCTGCTTCGGTTGGAGGAAACTGGAATCAGCAGATTAAAAAAGATGCACACACCATTAGATACGGTTTGCGTTTAAGCGGTAATTATAATTTTGATAAAGGATTTACAAATGCAGTTATGTACAATGCAAAATCGGTTGTAATTACACCTAGCGTTTATGCTTCTTACGATTATGGAGAAGTGCTTTCAATTTCGCCGTCTTACAGTTTATCGTATAACGAAACGAGATATGAAAATTATTCGAGAGATGCGACTTCAAACGTAATTCATAGAATTAATATGCAAACAACTTCTTATTGGCCAGCAAATTTAATTTTCGGAAATGATTTTGGGTATACTTATAATTCAAATATTTCAGACGATTTCAAAAAGGATTTCTTTTTATGGAACACCAGTTTGTCTTACGGATTTTTGGATAAAAAATTATATGCAAAAGTGAAAGTTTACGACGTTTTAAACCAAAATCAAAGCGCAACAAGAACCATTTCGCCAACGTCTATTCGCGATGAAGAAAACACGGTTTTAAAAAGATATGTAATGTTTTCTCTTGCCTATAAAATCGGTAATTTTGCAGAAAGCAAAAAAGGGAGAAAGCAGAGAGGAGCGTAATTCTTGAGGGACAAAGGCTCAGATTTACAAAGGTTTAAAGGTTACAAAAAATGCCTGTCAAATTCAATTTGACAGGCATTTTTTGTATAACTCATAACTCATAACTCATAACTTTTTTCGATTAATTCGATGATAAACCGTAAGTCTGAAAATATCACGATCATAGAAATCTACACCGCTTGCGCGTCTTTGAAAGTTTTTTAAATACCCCAATTCTACACCAAGATTTGGATTGAAGTGATAACGCAAAGCAACATAAAAACGGTTTTGATCAAATGTATTTTTACGATTGTCTTTTCCGAAATTAAAAAGAACTTCGTCTGAAATAGTTCCTTTTATGCTTCTGCCTTCTTTTTCCCAAAGGGTAAACATAGATTGTAAACGATATCTAAATCGGAAAGCATATGAAAATTCGTCCAGTAATCCTGTTTTATCTGCTTTTTGAATGAAGCGTTCTTCTAACTGAAAACGGTTGTGAAAAGTGATTTTAGCAAAATCATTAATCAGAGTTACATCTTGTTGCCCTCTATATTCAGGAACAGAATAATCAGGATCAACATACGGATTTTGGGTATTTACATTGAAAAAAGCAAATCCAGCTCCAACTTCAATCATTTTATTGGCCCGATATCTAGCTTGAGATCTAATGACAAAAAGGTTTTCATGAACAGGATTTACAAAACTTCTATTATCAAACTCAGAATGAAGCGCCCACTTTTCAGACAAGGGAAAAATATTATAATAACGAATCCAGGTTAGAGTTTGCTGGTCGATATTTCTTTTATTTTGCCCTGTAATTAGTTGGGTAATAAAGAGTAAAGTGAAAAATAGTTTAAAAGATCCTTTCAATTGCGATAAATTCAGGTCTGCGAATTTATACAAATGATCTCATTCCTAATTATTTTAAAATCTGTTTTATGTAATTTTTTGTGAAAATAAAAACGAGACACATTCTAAAATGCATCTCGTTTTTAATACTAAAACTAACTAACCTGACCGCTTACAGTGAATACTTAAAAGTAACTCCATAAGTTCTCTGATCACCAAGAACTCCAGCATATTGTCCTGTGTTACCACTTGCAGGCAATAATTGCTCATAGTAATCTTTATTGAAAAGGTTTCTTCCCCAAATTTGAATAGATAAACCTTGCGAAGCACGGAAACCTAAACGAGCATTAAAGATTGCATAACCTTGAACTACTAAATATTTTGAAGCCGAAGGGCTTGAAGAAAATTCAGAACGAGCGTAACTATCAGCAACAAAGAAAATTTTTCCAGCATTACCAAAGAATTTTGCATGATCAGAAAGCTCACCTCCAAGAGAACCAGCCCATCTTGAAGCACCTGGTAAATCAGTTCCAGAAACATCTTTATAAGCTACCTGAACTCCATCAACAGTAAGTCCTGTTTCTTCTAACGGAAGCGGTGCATTTGTAAATTTCACATATTTACCATCTGTATAAGTAGCAGACACCATTTATCGTTATGTGTGAATTGATAACAAAGCTCGCATCCAATTCTGCACCTCTTACACGTACTTTATCAGCATTTGCAAGATAACCGCGGTTTACACCTAATTCGGCTGCCTGAACGTTAGTTTGGAAATCTTTGATGTCAGTATTAAATAGTGTTAAGTTTAAAATAGAGTTCTTAAACGGAGATGTTTTTACTCCAACTTCGTAATGATATACTTTTTCTGGTTTAACTACAGCAAGTTCAGTCATTGGCTGTCCTGCTGAGTTTGTTGGAAGCCCAGCTACGTTAACTCCAACTGGTTTGTAACTTTTAGCAAATGTTGCATAAGCATTGATTTTGTCTGATGCTTTGTAAGTAAGCGTTAAGTTTCCAGAAAAATCTGTATTGTCTGTATCTGAGTCAAATGCTTGATCTGAGTAAACTGATTTTTTCAAAGCCAATAAGGCAGGATCTGTTGTTTGAAGACCTCCGTAAGTTTTACGAGAATAACTTGCGTCTTTTTTATCAAAATTATATCTCAAACCTGGTAAAATGTGGAATCTTTCTGTAACTGACCAATCAAGCTGACCAAATACTGCTGCGCTCGAAGCTCTAATTCTTGCATCAGTATGGATACCGTAACCTTCAAAAAGACCTGGTGTTTTCCATAGTGGGCTAGTTGAGCTTTGAGAGAATCTCCATTGTGCATTTCCAGATTCTTCTGTACCATCTGTTTGAGAAGTTTGATCAATAAAGAATACTCCACCAACACCGCTTATTTTTGAAGTTATTTGTCCAGCATAACGAACCTCTTGTGTAATTTGTGTTTGTCTTGTTGGGTTTTGAGATTTAGCTAAAACCTGTAATCCTGTAAAATCTCTATCATTTGATGGATCCCAATTCCAGAAGCGCCATGCTGTTGTAGAAGTAAGTGTTCCACCTCCAATTTTTGTATCGACATTTAATGAAACTCCTCCTAAATCTTGTCCAGAACGCCAAGGAGTATCATGATCAATTTTACGATCAAAAGCATTTAAACTTGGCAATTGATAATTTAAATCGGCGATAATAGCATCAAACTGACGGTATGCGGCCCTTTTAGTAGGGGCAACACCAGCAACAACCTGCGCATATCCGTCAGGACGCTGTGTGGTAAGGTCACCTGCAAAAGTAACGTTTGTATTTTCAGTAGGAGTCCATAATAATTGTCCTCTAAAACCTTGATTGTTTAAAGTATTTGTAGGTCTTCCTGTAGCAATGTTATCGATTAAACCATCTCGTTGTGTTCCAGAAAAAGATAAACGACCTGCCACTTTTTTTCCTAATGCTCCTGTAACAGAAGCTTTAGCTTGTAGAAAGGCATAATTTCCGTAGCTAAGTTCAAAATCGGCACCAGGAGTAAAACTTGGTTTACGAGAAGTGATATTAAAAGCTCCAGAAGTTGTATTTTTTCCGAATAAAGAACCTTGTGGACCACGTAAAACCTCGATTTGTTCTACGTCAATAAAATCTAAAGTAGTCGCTGCTGGACGTGCATAATAAACACCATCAACGTAAAAACCAACTCCAGGATCGATACCGTCATTTGTTAATCCGAAAGGAGAACCTAAGCTTCTAATATTGATTCCTGTATTTCTTGGGTTAGAAGAATACAACTGAACAGAAGGAACCAATTCTTTAATACGGTTTACGTTAAATGCTCCAGCCGCTTCCGCTTGTTTTCCTGTAACTACCGAAACAGCAATTGGCACATCTTGTACTTTTTCTATTCTTCTTCTTGAAGAAACTACAACTTCTACAAGTTTGTTTTCTTCACGTAAAGTAACCAATAGAGGTGAAGCTGGAATAGCCGTGATTTCAAGTTCGGCAGTGTTGTAGCCAATGTATTGAACCAAAAGGGTAAGCGGTAATTTTCCTTGTGATTCTATCGAAAATCTTCCTTCAGAGTCTGTAATTGCACTAAAAGTTGTTCCTTTAATAACCACGTTCGCTGCTTCTAAAGGAATATTTTGATCTGTTGTTACAACCCCGTCTATTTTTTGTGCGAATGAGATTGAGAACGTTAAAACTGCAAGTATTGTAAGTATATTTTTTATAGATGTTTTCATTTTTATATTAAGTATATGTGATTAGTAGAATTTAAAATTAAATTTTTTTTACCAACACATACACATCATAAATGAACCAGTATTCACAGTTGTGAATTTATAATTATAGTTTTTTTGCAAAAGATTTTGTCCACCTGATTTACTAGAATGTACTTTCATGAGTTAAAATTTTGTAAATGATTAGTTAATTATTTTTGGCAAATATATAATTAATTCTATCGATTTACTAGACTTTAGAAAATATTTTTTTATTTTTTTACAAGAGAAGCGATTGTAATGCCTTCCATGGCCTTCAAAGTTTTGTCTCTAATAAGCATTAGACCGTGACGCAGACTGCATTCAGACTCGGTTTTACAATCAGAACAAGGTTCGTAAAAATTTAAAGAAGCACATGGCAAAAGTGCAATTGCACCGTCAAATAATCGGTGAATTTCTGCCAAAGTAATGTCGTTTTTAGATTTTATCAGATAATATCCACCAAATTTTCCTTGCTTACTGCTTACAAAACGACCTCGTTTTAGATCCAGTAAAATCTGTTCTAGGAACTTTTTAGGAATATTCGCTCCATCAGCAATTTCTACAGTTCTAGAAATGTGATTTTCGTCTTGTTCTGCTAAATAAAGTAAGGCCTTAAGGGCGTATTTTGCTTTATGTGATAACATCTATTAATTAATTGTAAAATGTAAATGTATGATTTTTTAAGATTGAAACCTAAACCTGAAACCTCAAACAATGAAAATTAGAACCAGAATAAATTACCAGCTTCCTCCAGAACCACCTCCAGAAAATCCTCCGCCTCCAAAGCCTCCACCGAAGCCACCGCCGCCGCCAAAACCGCCGCCGGATGATCCGGCTCCGAATCCTCCAAATCCACCTCCGCTTCGTCCAAGATTACTTAGAATAATAGCATCAAGTAAACTAGGGCCACCGCCACCGTTGTTGCCTGAATTTCCGCCACCACCTCTTTTATTTCGAGAAAGCAGAATTAAAACAATAACAACAATTACGATAAAAGGCAGAAAAGGAAAGTCTTGTCCTTTGTTCTGTTTGCGTTCGCCTTTGTATTTTCCTTTAAAAACATCAAAAAGCGCATCGGCTCCTTTGTCAAGACCGTTGTAATAACTTCCTTTTTTAAATTCTGGAATGATAATATTTCTTGTGATTTCTCCACCAATACCGGCCGTAAGTCGGTCTTCAAGTCCATAACCAGGAGAAATCCAGATTCTTCTTTCGGCTTTAGCCAATAAAATTAAAACCCCATTATCTTCTTTAGCTTGTCCGATTCCCCATTCTTGAGCCCATTTAGGAGTAAGAATGCCAATATCTTCACCTTTTAGGCTTTCGATAGTAATAACAACAATTTGAGTAGAGGTAGAATCGGAGTAACGAACTAATTTTTCTTCTAATTGTGTTTTTTCAGAAGCGCTTAAAACATTTGCATAATCGTAAACAGAAGTTTGGAAATCAGGCTTTTTGGGAATATCAAATTGAGCAAAAATAGCATTGCTGATAAATAATGTGATAAACAAAAGAGTAATCTGAAAAATTCTATTAGAATTTGAGATTTTAATTTGGGAATTTTTCATTATTTATCCTTTTGAGATTTCGTTAGATAATTCGTTTGTATCGTCTTCTTGAGAAGGGAAATATTTTTTAAGCTGTTCTCCAGCATTCAAAATGCCATCAACAATTCCTTGTTTAAAATTGCCAGATTTAAAATGATTAGTCATAACATCTTTGGTACAATCCCAAAAATCATTTGCGACTACATCATTAATTCCTTTATCTCCACAGATAACAAAGTTTTTATCTTCAACTGCAAAATAGAGTAGAACGCCATTCTGCAATTTAGTTTCATTCATTCTTAATTGATGAAAAACTTCTAAAGCTCTATCGTAATGAGCTTTAGAAGTTGTTTTTTCTATATGAACTCTAATTTCGCCAGAAGTATTATTTTCGGCCATACGAATAGCTTCAACAATTTCCTGCTCTTCTTCTTTGGTTAAAAAATCTTCTACTTTTGACATAAAAATGATTTTAGAGTTTAATTTTTTTAGAATTTTACTTCAACAGGTTTGTCTGCTCCAGTAGAAGCTTCAAAGTATGGTTTCTCTTTGTATTCGCTCAAGAACCAGTTGTTTGGAATCTTTAAAACGTAACCGTTGTAATCTTGTACAGATTCATTGAAACGAGTTCTAGCTGTTAAAATCTGATTTTCAGTGCTAGCCAATTCGTCTTGTAATTTTAAGAAGTTTTCGTTTGCTTTTAATGTTGGATATTGCTCAACAGAAACTAATAATCTTGATAAAGAAGAAGATACACCGCTTTGCGCTTGGTTAAATTGTGCCAATTGTTCTGGAGTTACGTTGCTTGGATCAATTGTTACAGATGTAGCTTTTGCACGAGCTTCGATTACAGCAGTTAAAGTTCCTTTTTCAAAGTCTGCAAGCACCTTTAACAGTATTTACTAAATTTCCGATAAGATCATTACGTCTTTGGTAAGCGGTTTGAACATTTCCCCACTCTTTGTTAACAGCTTGACTTTTTTGTAAAGCAGTATTTTTAATTCCAATCGACCAAAATGCGATAATAGCAATAAAAGCTACAATAATTCCAACAGGGATCAACCACTTTTTCATATTTGTTTTGATTTAAGTTTATTTCAATTTTTAATTACAATTCGTTTTTGATGTCGTTCAGTTGCGTTTTTATCAATTCTAATTTACGTATTATTTCGAATTTATCTAACGTTTTCTTCTGACCTTCTTTTAAGTGTGTTTTGGCACCTTCTAAAGTAAATCCTCTTTCTTTTACTAAGTGATAAATCAATTGAAGGTTGGTAATATCTTCTGGTGTGAACATTCTGTTTCCTTTGGCATTTTTTTTAGGTTTTAGAATGTCAAATTCGCTGTCCCAAAATCGTATCAAAGAAGCATTGACATTAAAAGCTTTGGCTACTTCGCCAATACTGTAATATCTTTTGTCTTTAGAAAGTTCAATATGCATGGTTTGTTTTTTTCTATTTTACATCAAAAATAGTATTTTTTGTACTATTAATCTAATGATTGGTTTTCTTGGTTTGCCATTTGTGAAATTGCCACATATTCTACAGCTGAAATATTTCCGTAATAAAAATTCAACGGATTAACTACTTTTCCGTCTTTATGCACTTCGTAATGACAATGCGGGCCTTCAGATCTTCCTGTGCTTCCAACGTAACCAATAACATCGCCGCGTTTTACTCGCTGTCCAGGATGACAGTTGTATTTGCTTAAATGCGCATACAAACTTTCATATCCAAAACCATGCCTGATCACAATATGATTTCCGTATCCAGAAGCAGTATTGTCAGCTCTGTCAACGACTCCGTCTCCTGTTGCGTATATTGGAGCTCCTGTATTGGCCGTGAAATCCATTCCGTTATGCATTTTTCTGACTTTCGTGAAAGGATCAATACGGTATCCAAAACCTGACGCGACACGTTTTAAATTTTCATTTCGTACTGGCTGAATGGCAGGAATTGCCAATAATAAATTTTCTTTAGCTCCAGCTAATTTTAAAATTTCATCTAAAGATTTGGACTGAATTGCTAATTGCTTTGAAAGTTTATCAATTCTTTTGGTGGTATTTAAAACCAATTGCGAATTATTATATCCTTCAAGAATTTTATATCGATCAGAATTTTTAAAACCAGCTTTTCTTATAGAATCTGGAATTTCAGCTTTATTAAAATAGACGCGGTAAATATTATTGTCACGTTCTTCTAATGCATCTGCGGCTTCATCAATTTCATCCAATTTTTTATTCAAAATAGCATATTGCAGTTTTAAATTTTCGATTTCTCGGGCTTGTAAACGATCTTTTGGGGTTTCGAAATAAGGAGTATTAATTAGAAGTACAAAAACTAAAAATCCAAATAGTGCTGATGCCAATAAAAACAGTAATGCGTAACCAATTTTTATTCTTTTTCTGGTTTTTATTTTCGTATAAGCCAGATTTTCTGAGTCGTAATAATATTTTACTTTCGCCATATTTTAAAATACGCTATTTTTGCAGACTTGTAAAATAACTTAGACGAACAATTTGACAAAATGTTTCAGTTGTTTGGGCTTTTTTACAAGAACAAAATAATTTGATAATTTGGGGAGAATTACTTAAATTATATAATGCGCAAATTAGCAATTTTATTGTTGTAAAACGTAAGTTTTTACTTTTCGTTTTTAAAAATTAACGCATTATTGATTGAAAATAAAACGTAATCAGCACGTTATCAAATTGACACATTAAACAGACACATTTTCTAATTAAAATATGAAATCACAAGACGTACGTAAACAATTTTTAGATTTTTTTGAGAGTAAAGGACATACTATTGTTCCATCAGCTCCTATTGTTCTTAAAGACGACCCAACCTTAATGTTCAATAACTCGGGAATGGCCCAGTTTAAAGAATTTTTCTTAGGGAACGGAACTCCAAAAAGTCCAAGAATAGCCGATACACAAAAATGTCTTCGTGTTTCAGGAAAACATAATGACCTTGAGGAGGTTGGTATCGATACTTACCACCACACAATGTTTGAAATGTTAGGAAACTGGTCTTTTGGTGATTACTTCAAAAAAGAAGCGATCAACTGGGCTTGGGAATTATTGACTGAGGTTTATAAGATTCCAAAAGAAAATCTTTACGTTTCTGTTTTTGAAGGAAGTAAGGAAGATAATGTTCCTTTTGACCAAGAAGCTTGGGATATCTGGAAAACTTTAATTGATGAAGATCGAATTGTTTTAGGAAATAAAAAAGATAATTTCTGGGAAATGGGAGATCAGGGGCCTTGTGGACCTTGTTCTGAAATTCATGTTGATTTACGTTCTGAAGAAGAAAAAGCGCTAAAACCAGGAAAAGGAGAAGTTAATGGAGATAACGCTCAGGTTGTTGAAATCTGGAATAACGTATTCATGGAATTCAACCGTAAAGCAGATGGTTCTCTAGAAAAACTTCCAGCACAACACGTAGATACCGGAATGGGATTTGAGCGTTTGTGTATGGCTTTACAAGGAAAAACATCAAACTATGATACTGATGTTTTTATGCCTTTGATTAGAGAAATCGAAACGATTACAGGTGCAAAATATACAACTAATGATGTAATAGGCATTAGTGAAGAACAAAATAAAATGAATATTGCTATTCGCGTAGTAGCAGATCACGTTCGCGCGGTAGCTTTTGCTATTGCTGACGGTCAGTTGCCATCTAACACGGGGGCAGGATATGTTATTCGTAGAATTTTACGTCGTGCTATTCGTTACGGATTTACTTTCTTAGGTACTAAAGAGCCATTTATTTATAAATTGGTTGAGACTTTAAGCGAGCAAATGGGAGATTCTTTCCCAGAAATCAGAACGCAAAAAGCACTTTGTTCGAATGTAATTCGTGAAGAAGAAAACTCTTTCCTAAAAACATTAGATCAAGGATTGATTCTTTTAGATGCTGTAATTTTAAATAATACTGGTGATACAATCGATGGTAAAAAAGCTTTCGAATTGTATGATACATATGGTTTTCCAATCGATTTAACGGCTTTGATTCTTTCAGAAAAAGGATTGAAATTGGACGAGGAAGGATTTAAAGAACAATTGCAATTACAGAAAGAAAGATCTCGTGCAGCTTCTAAAGTAACAGCTGGAGATTGGCATGTAATTATTGAAGATGATGTTCAGGAATTTGTTGGTTATGATAGATTAGCGCAGCAAGTTAAGATTACAAAATATCGTAGAGTTGAGAGTGCAAAAGATGGAGAAATTTTCCAATTGGTTTTTAATGCAACTCCATTTTACGGAGAAAGCGGAGGACAAACTGGAGATAAAGGATATTTAGAAGCGCAAAACGGAGATATTATTTATATCATTGACACTAAAAAAGAAAACAACCAAACGGTACATTTGGCGAAATCATTGCCAGAGAACCTTACAGGAACTTTTAATGCTGTTGTTGATGCAATTCAAAGAGCTAAAACTTCTTCAAATCACTCGGCTACGCACTTGTTACACCAAGGTTTACGTAAGATTTTAGGAACTCATATAGAGCAAAAAGGTTCGATGGTAAGAAATGCTTCATTACGTTTTGACTTTTCTCATTTTGCTAAAGTTACAGATGAAGAATTATTAGAAGTTGAAAACTTTGTAAATGCAAGGATTCGTGAGAGTTTGCCATTAATCGAAAAAAGAGCGATTCCAAAAGATCAAGCCCTTGAAGATGGTGCAATTGCATTATTTGGTGAGAAGTATGGAGATTTAGTTCGTACAATTAAATTCGGAGATTCTGTTGAATTATGTGGAGGAACGCACGTTGCTAACACATCTGACATCTGGCACTTTAAAATTATTTCTGAAGGAGCTGTTGCAGCAGGAATTAGAAGAATTGAAGCAATTACAAGTGAAGTCTGCAAAAGAGTATTTTGAGTCTCAAGCAATTTCTTTTGGAGAAATTAAAGAAGTGCTTAAAAATGCTCCAGATCCTGTAAAAGCGATTCAGGCATTGCAAGACGAAAATGCTCAATTGAAAAAACAATTAGAAGCTCTATTGAAAGATAAAGCTAAAAATATGAAAGCTGATTTAGCTAAAGAATTACAAGAAATCAACGGGGTTCAATTTTTAGCAAAACAGGTAGATTTAAATCCAGAAGGAGCAAAAGATTTAGCTTACGAGTTAGGTGGTTCGTATAACAATTTATTTATTGTTTTGGCTACAGCGAACGAAGGAAAACCAATGTTAACATGCTATATTTCTAAAGAAATTGTAGCGACCAAAAACTTAAATGCTGGACAGGTTGTTCGCGAATTAGGGAAATACATCCAAGGTGGTGGCGGAGGCCAGCCTTTCTTTGCAACAGCAGGAGGTAAAAATGTTGACGGAATTGCTGAAGCGCTTAATAAAGCTGTAGATTTTGTTAAGTAGATTCTAAGATACTAAGCTTCTAAGAGGCTAAGTTTTTAAAAAGTAAACCCGATAAGTTTTAAAACTTATCGGGTTTTATTTTTTGCCACAGATTAAAATGATTAAAAAAGATTTTTCTCTCATTTTCTGTCATTTCGACGAAGGAGAAATCTTCGCGAGAGGCTCTACAAAGATTGAATTTTCGTTGCGGAGTTACTTGTGGAGATTTGCTTCGCCTGTTCGCTATCGCTCGGGTCTCCTTCGTCGAAATGACAAATATTGCGTGTAATAGATTGCTATTTATAGTATTTTATATTTGTTATTTCGACGAAGGAGAAATGACAAATAAGGATAAAAAAACTTAGCAACTTAGCAACTAACTTAGCACCTCAGAAGCTTAGAAAACTATTTTCGCTCTCCAATCTGCTGGCGCCACATAGCGTAATACAATCCTTTTTCTACAATCAAATCTTCGTGTTTACCTTGTTCGATAATTTTACCTTGTTCTAAAACAAATATCTTATCAGCGTGCATTACAGTAGACAATCTATGAGCAATTAAGACGGTGATTCTATTTTTGTCTGAGATATTTCTGATTGTATCGTTGATTTCTTCTTCGGTAATAGAATCTAAAGCAGAAGTAGCTTCATCAAAAATCAATAAATTCGGATTTCTTAAAATTGCTCTCGCGATAGATAAACGTTGTTTTTCTCCACCCGAAACTTTGATTCCGCCTTCACCAATTGTAGTATTTAAACCATCTTCGGCACGTCTTAAAAGCTTATCGCAGCTTGCGCGTTTTAAGGCATCATATAAATCTTCGTCGGTTGCGTTTGGCTTAACAAATAATAAGTTTTCGCGAATTGTTCCTGAGAATAATTGAGCATCTTGAGTAACAAAACCGAGCTGTTTTCTTAAATCTAATAAATCAACATCTGTAGAATCAATGTCGTTATACAAAACTTGGCCTTCAGCAGGAGTATATAATCCGACTAATAATTTTACTAAAGTTGTTTTTCCAGATCCAGACGGACCAACAAAAGCAACGGTTTGTCCTTGTTTGATTTCGAAATTAATATTTTCAACCGCTTTAAATTTGGCAGTTTTGTGCTGAAAACTAACATTTTGGAAAAGTAGTTTTTGAATTGCACCAATATGTTTAGGACTTTTTGGGCGAAACTCTTTTGGAGCATTCAGTAAGTTTCTGAAATTTTCCATAGAAACTTTTGTTTCATTCAAAGCAATAATAAAGTTTCCTAATTCTTGTAGAGGACCAAAAATGAAGAAAGTAAAAAATACCATCGTCAATAAATCACCAACAATGATTTTTCCTCCGAACAAGAAATAATAAAGAGCAAAAACAACGCAAGTTCTTAAAAAGTGAACGGTTGTTCCTTGAATAAAACTCAAACTTCTGATGAAACGAATTTTCTCTAATTCTAATTGAAGAATTTTGAAAGTGTTTAAGTTCAGACGCTTTTCTTCTTGATACGTTAAACCAAGACTTTTTACTAACTCAATGTTTCGTAAACTTTCCGTTGTAGAACCTGCCAATGCATTGGTTTGATTCACAATTTTTCGAGAAACAATTTTAATTTTCTTTCCTAAATACAAACTCACCAAAGCAATAATTGGAGCTGTAATTAAAAAGATAATAGAGATTCTAAAATCTATTCGGGCAACATAAACAATAACGAAAATGAAACCTATAATAGTTTGAAAGATTAGCGAAATAGAAAGTGTGATAAGTTTTTCAGAATCAATTCTAACTTTTGTCAGTTTGCTCAACGTTTCTCCGCTTCGCTGATCTTCAAATTCAGCATACGGAAGATCGAGAGATTTCTTAATTCCGTCAGTATACATTTGAGCACCGGTACGCTGAATGACAACGTTGGTAAAATAATCCTGAAAGTTTTTGGTGATTCTAGAAATCATCGCAGCACCAAGCGAAAGACCGAGCCAGAAAGCCAATGATTTAATAAATCCGATTTCGTTTCCTTTGTATTTTGCCAAACCAACCCCGCAATCCTGCATAAGTTTTCCGGTAATTACTGAATCTGACAAACTGAAGCAAATGTTGATAGTAGCCATAATCAAAGCAAAAAACAAAAGCATTTTATGCTTGATAATGTAGGTATATAATAATTTCATATAAGAATTTTAAAAAAATGGAAGATGCAAAAATAAGGAATTGTTTTAGTTTGTGTAGTCAGTTTCTGTTATTAAAAATGTAATTTTTTAAAAGTCCTTCGAATGATATAAAATAAAAGAAAAAACCTGAGTATTTATACGCATTTTTGGTCTTTAGTTTTTTTTTAATAAGGCAATTATTGGGCTATTTTGTTTGTTAATAGGTTATTGAAAAGTGTTTGAAAAAGTGTTATTTTTTAAAATGTGGAAACCCGTAAGGATTTAATTTTTTGTTGTATTACGTTTGTGCCAATTAACAAATTAACCAAATCAAAATGAAAAAAATTTTATGTCTATTTGGTGCTTTAGCACTAGTTTTAACTTCTTGTTCAAGTGATGATTCTTCTTCAGATTCTTCGGATGGCGTATTGCTTAAAAAAACCGTTATTAAAAATACAGAGGGAGATACATACACCATTAACTACAAATATGATGGTAATAAAATAGTAAGTGCTATAGATGATACGGGTGATTCAAACATGTATTATACTTACACAGGGAATTTAATTACGAAAATAGAGTTTAAATATCCTGACGGAACAATAGATCAAGTAAATACTTATTCTTATAATGCTGATGGTAAATTGACAACTTTTCTTAGAGTAGAGCCAAATATGGATTGGGGACACAAAGAAGTTTATACTTATAATACTGATGGAACGATTACAGTTAAATCATATTCAGGAGATAGTGAAAGTCAAACAAGTGAAGGGTCAACTAGTACAATTAAATTTGTAAATGGTGAAGTAAGTGAGATCATAAGTGAATCAAGCTCAGAAAGTCATAAATACACTTATGACAATAAGAACAACCCGATGAAAAATATTTTAGGTATGGATAAAATTGCATTCGTTGATGGAGAAGGAAGTGGAGTTAAATTCAACATTTTGACTGATACATCAGACGGTGATTTATGGACAAATAGTACTTTTACTTATAATGAAAGTGGTTATCCAGTTAAAGAAGTAGATGCAGGATCTGATAGTTTAGGTACTTCTGAATATTTTTATTAATATTTGAATTAGTAAATTAAAATAAGAAAAAGCCAGATGCAAATGTTTCTGGCTTTTTTTATTTAGAAAAAACTCAATTTATCAATTATGAAAAAGAACTTGATCTAAACCAGATTCTTTAGATATTTGTTTTTTTGAATAGAAGAATGATTAATTTATAACCATTCTTTTTTGATAAATTTTCTCGTTAATTTTTAGGATTTATATTATTGGTTATCATTGTGTTATGTGTTTATTGCTGTGTTGCATTTTTTTGAATGTGGAATCCCGTAAAGTTTTGGTTATGAATTTTAGTAAGTTCGCGCTCATAATCAATTTAACCAAATCGAAATGAAAAAAATTTTATGCTTATTTGGTGCTTTAGCACTAGTTTTAACATCTTGTTCAAGTGATGACAATCAAGATGGAGGTGCAATTTTGCCAAAAACAATTAAATATTTTAGCGTAGCATATCCTTCAGAAAATTCTACTTATTTAGCAACTTACAATGGTACCAAAATTGTAAGCATGAAAGATGAAGCAGGAAGAACTGACTATACTTATGATGGTAATCTTGTGGTAAAAGAAATTAACTATGATACTGAAAGTGGTAAAGATATCATTAGTGACATCACAACTTATAAATATACAAACGGAAAACTTACAGAGTCTACTTATGCAGAAGGCTTTTCGACAGCATTTCCTAATGGTGAATACAAAAGTAGAATCGTATTTACACATAACGCAGATGGAACAGTAAAAAGAGAACGTTATAACGTAAATGGTACTACAGGAGCAGAAACAAAAAGTGTTTATTCTGAGGTGTTAACTTTTGCGAACGGAAATCTAGTTAAAAGTGTTCAAACAGAGTCAGAAACAGGTAATGTATTTACAGCTCAATATGAATATGATAATAAAAACAATCCATTTAAAAACATTACAGGATTCAATTTGTTAATAGATCATAGTGAAGGTGAAGGTTCTGTTTATAGCTCTGTGAACAATGTTGTTAAGTATACAGCATCTTATTCAAACGAAGAAGGGGCAAGAGTATACAAAAGCGAACTTGTATATGATGCAAATAATTTTCCGACAAAAATCACGAATTACAAAGATGACGGAACAACAGCTGCCGAATCAAAAGAGTTTTTTTACTAAGTAAAAGCATACTTTAATTATAGAAACCAAATACTTTTGTATTTGGTTTTTTTATTGGTTAAAATTGATGAAATTCGTGTGTAAATTAGAAATCATGCAATTTAGAACTCAAATACCAATTTCAAAAAGCAAAAATCCTATCGAATATAATTCAAAAGTACTTTCTATTGGATCTTGTTTTGCAGAAAATATGGCGGAGAAATTCGATTATTTTAAATTTCAAAATGAAACCAATCCGTTTGGAATAATTTTTAATCCAGTTTCAATTGAGAAATTATTCGATAGAATTTCTAAACAAGAAATGTTTGGAGAAAAAGATGTTTTCTTTCACAATGAACGTTGGCATAGTTACGAAGTGCATTCTGATCTAAGTAATTCTGATCGTCAAGAATTGCTGGAATCCTTAAATAAAGCAATTACAGAAACGCATAAACAAATTAAAGAAGCTACGCATATTATCATCACTTTTGGGACTTCCTGGATTTATAGAAATCTTGAAAAAGATGAAATTGTAGCCAATTGCCATAAAGTGCCTCAAAAGCAATTCTCAAAAGAATTATTGCCTTCAGAAGTAATTCAGAAAAGCATTCAAAATACAATTGCGTCAATTCAATCTTTAAATCCAAATATCAATTTCATATTTACCATTTCTCCAGTTCGTCATATCAAAGACGGTTTTGTAGAAAACCAATTAAGCAAATCGCATTTATTTGCGAGCATTGCATGGCTTTTTAAAAATTCACAATTCACACTTCACAATTGACAATTATTTTCCATCGTACGAAATCATGATGGACGAACTTCGCGATTATCGTTTTTATGCCGAAGACATGCTTCATCCTAACCAAATAGCGATAGATTATATTTGGAAGCTTTTTAGCGAAAGCAATATTTCAGAAGACAGTTTTTCTACAATGAAAGAAGTAGACGAAATCCAGAAAAGTTTACGTCACAGAAGTTTTAATCCAGAATCAGAACAGCATCAAAAATTCTTGGCAAAATTGCAACAGAAAATTGAAGCTTTAGGAAAAAAACAACCGCACATTAAATTTTAATTTTGTTTTAAGAAATTCACAGAATTAAAAAAAAAGACTTCGTGCCTTACCGCCTTTATGGCAAGAAAAAAACTTATTTAGCAGTAAAATTTTAGAATAATTCCTCATAATTGTGTAAATTGTTAAGGTTTAAATTTTACATTTTTGTAAGATGTCTAACTCTGCTTTTTTCAGAAGCAATTTTAATCTAAAAGATTTTATTGACGTATGAATAAGAAACCGAAACATTTTCTAAAAAAAATACTTCGTGTACTATTATGGTGCGTGGTTTCTATAGTTGCACTTTTATTGCTTCTCATTATTTTAATTCAAGTTCCATCAGTTCAAAATTTCGTTAAGGATAAAGCAATAACATATCTTCAGGGCAAGATAAAAACCAAAGTTTCACTAGATAAAATCTTAATCAAATTTCCGAAAGATGTAGTGCTGGAAGGTTTCTATTTTGAAGATCAAAAAAAAGACACTTTACTGGCAGGCAAACGATTAGAAGTTGATGTTGATCTTTTTAAATTGGTAAGCAGCGAACTGGAAATCAATTCGGTTTCATTAGAAAATGTAAAAGCTAATATTTCAAGAAACAAAGAAGGTGTTTTTAATTTCGACTACATTATAAAAGCATTCGAGTCTAAAGAACCAAAAGTTGAAGATCCAAACGCAAAACCTTTCAAAGTCTCTGTTGTAAAAGTAAATCTCGATCAAGTTAAATTTAATTTTAAAGATGATTTTTCTAAAAATGATATTCGAGTAAATCTGACTCATTTTGACACTAAATTCAAGAAATTCGATTTAGATCAAATGGATTTTAATATTCCGAATATTAATTTAAACGGACTTAAAGTCATTTTAGATCAAGATGTTGTGGAGAAAATTGCAGAGGTTTCTGTTAAAACGGTCGATACCGTTTCGAAGCGACCAGATTTCAAACTAAAATTGGATAAAATTACATTATCTAAAATCGATGTTTTATACGATAATAAAGATTCCAAATTAAATTCAGGTATTCGTTTAGGAAATTTAAATCTTGCCGTAAACGAAATCGATCTGAACAAACAGCTTTTAGATTTTGATACTTTCGAAGTAAAAAATCTTAGCGGAAATCTAAGATTAGGTACAAAAGATAAACAAATTCAAACTCCCAATTTAGATACAACGGCAATAAAACAAACAGGTTGGAAAGTAAAACTAAACGAAACCAATTTAGAAAATATAGCTTTCAAGTTTGATGATATGCAGTCAAAACCGAAAACAAAAGGTTTAGATTACGCACATTTAGATTTGAGTAAATTCAATTTTAAAGCCGAGAAATTGTATTACGGAAATGATACTATTTCTGGAAATATACAAACATTAACTGTCAACGAAAAAAGCGGTTTGCAAATTCAAGCTTTAAAAACAGACTTCTTTTACGGTCCAAAAAATGCTTCTTTAGAAAATCTGTATTTAAAAACGCCACAAACACTCGTTCAAGATAAAGTTAAAGTACAATATAAATCGCTAGAATCGCTTCAAAAAGATTTAGGAAATCTTGCTATTGATGCCAATTTAAAACAATCAAAAATTGGTTTTAAAGACATTTTACTGTTCGTTCCAGATTTGCGAGCAAACAAATCCGTTTAAAAGTAATCCAAATGCGATTCTGTACGTAGACAGCCGTGTGAGTGGAAAAGTAAAAGATTTGACTATTTCAAAGTTCGAAATGAGTGGAATAGGTTCTACAAAAGTTTCTCTTTCTGGTAAAATTGCCGGACTTCCTGATGCTCAAAAAGCCTATTATGATCTCAATATCAAAAAGATTTCGAGTACTTCAAAAGACATCAATATGTTTGTGCCTGCGGGAACGATTCCGAAAAACATTCAATTGCCTTCGCAACTAAGCTTGCAAGGAAAATTTAAAGGTTCGGTGCAGAATTTCAAAACCAATTTGGCTTTAAACAGCAGTTTTGGAAATGCAAAAGTAGACGCTCTTTTTGATCAGCGAATTAAGAATAAAGAAAAATACGATGCAGATGTTTCTCTGCAGGAATTTGATTTAGGCCGATTAATTAAAAATGATTCGATCGGAAAAATTACGCTTAAAGCGAAAGTTAAAGGAAATGGTTTAGATCCTAAAACCGCAAATGCAGCGATTGATGGTTTAGTACAGAAAGCGGTTTTTAATCGATACACTTATAGAGATTTAGCTTTAAAAGGAAATATCGAAAATGGTTCTTTTGCCGTAAAATCTGGAATGAAAGATCCGAATCTGAATTTTAATTTGACCGCAAGCGGAGATACAAAAGACAAATATCCAACTGTAAAATTAAAACTGAATTTAGATATTGCCGATTTAGAAAAATTGAATCTCCATGCAGGACCAATGAAACTTCGTGGAAATGTCGATGCCGATATTACCAATAGTAATCCTGATTTGCTAAACGGAAAAGTGTTTTTATCCAATATTCAGATTTTGCAAGATGTTGAGCCAATCGTATTAGATTCGATTCGCGTTTTTGCTTTCGCAGACAAAGACAGCAATTCAATTAAAATTTCGTCTCAATTTTTAAAAGCAGAAGTAACCGGAAAATACAAACTGACGACTTTAGCAAATTCAGTTCAAAAATCATTATCGAAATATATAGATCTTAAAAATCCGAAAGTCAATGCAGAATCAGATGAGCAAAGATTGGCATTTATGCTGAAGGTAGATAATGATCCGGTGCTTTTTAAATTATTGCCAAAACTGACAGGTTTAGAGCCTTTTACGATTAATGGAAAATACAATAATCAGACTGATTCGTTGGAAGTAAAAGGAACGATTCCGAGAATTGTTTACGCAAACAATACCATTTCTGACGGGAAAATCAATATTGAAGCAAAAGAAAATGCTTTAGAATATTCTGTTTCTGTCGCTACAATTGAAAGCGGTTCTTTAAAAATTCCGTTTACAAGTCTAAGCGGACAAGTTCAAAATAATATTTTGACTTATGCGCTCGAAGTTCAAGATGCAAAACAAAAACAGCAGTATTTTATTGCGGGCGAATTTAAAGCAGAAGATTCTAAAAATATAGTAAAACTGGATGCTGAAAACTTCATTTTGAATTATGATAAATGGAATGTCGATCCAGAAAATGCAATTGAAATTGGAGAAAAAAGATTATATGTCAATAAATTCAATTTGAATAATAATGGAAATGAATTAAAAGTACAATCGCAAGGAAATCAGGATAATGCACCGTTGCAAGTCGATTTTGTAAACTTCAAAATTGAGACCATTATGAATATGGTCAAAAAAGACGAATTGTTAATGCAAGGTTTGATAAACGGAAATGCTTTGGTTGAAAATGTAATGACTAATCCAACTTTTACATCAGATTTAAAAATTGATGATTTTACTTTTAAAGGATCAAAAGTTGGTGATTTAGAAATAAAAGTTGACAATAAAACTGCCAATACGCTTGCCGCAAATGTAACGCTAAGCGATGAAGGAAATGATCTCAAACTAACAGGAGATTATCAATTAGATGCTGGAAGTTTTGATTTTGATGTTGTAATTAACAAACTGTACATTAAAAGCATTCAAGGTTTCAGTATGGGAAATATTACCGAAGGACAAGGCTTTTTATCTGGAAATTTTAATTTGACTGGAAATACTTCGGCTCCCAAAATTAATGGCGAATTGAACTTTAATGATGCTGGTTTTAGAGTAACGCAATTGAATTCTTATTTTAAAACTAAAAACGAAAAAATCACTTTCAGCAATGAAACGATTTCATTTGATAAATTCTCTCTTTTCGACGAAAATGACAATGAATTATACGTAAACGGAACCATTCAGTCTCCAGATTTCGTTAAATACAATTTTAATTTGGTTGTAGAAGCAGATGATTTTAGAGCAATTCATTCAAAAGCAAAAGACAACGATCTGTTTTATGGCGATTTGTTTTTAGATACAAAACTAAACATTAAAGGAAATTTGGATAGTCCAATTGTAGATGGAACGCTTAAAATTAACAAAGAAACCAAGTTTACAGTGGTAATGCCTCAGTCTGATCCGTCAATTGCAGATCGAGAAGGAATTGTAGAATTTGTTGATGAAGATAATGCCTATCTTAAACAAACGGTTGATATGCAGAATAAACTGAATCAATCGGAATTGAAAGGAATGGACGTGAATGTTGCTATTTCGATTGATAAAGAAGCAGAATTGACGCTGCTGATAGATAAGTCGAATGGGGATTATCTGAATTTGAAAGGTGAAGCAGAATTAGTGGGAGGAATTGATCAATCAGGAAAAACAACTTTGACCGGAAAATATGAATTCTCAGACGGTTCTTATCAGATGAATTTCAACGGAATAAAAAGAAAGTTCGATATTCAGCAAGGAAGTTTTATCACTTGGAATGGTGAGCCAACAATGGCAACTTTAAATATTACAGCCATTTATAAAGTAAACACAGCACCAATTGATTTATTAGGAAATCAATTAAAAGGAGAATCGCAAGCGGTACAAAATACCTATAAACAAAAACTTCCATTTCAAACTTTATTGAAAATGAATGGAGAATTGCTGAAACCAGAAATCTCATTCGGAATTGTGCTTCCAGAAGGGAATTATAATGTTTCTACAGATGTTGTAGAAATGACACAAACAAAACTGAAACAATTAGAGCAAGATCCAGCGGAATTGAATAAACAGGTTTTTGCTCTTTTATTATTAAACCGATTTGTGGGCGAAAATCCGTTTTCTAGCGAAAGTGGCGGTACAAATGCAGAATCTTTTGCTAGACAAAGTGTAAGTAAAATTCTTTCGCAAGCAATTAAATAATCTGGCAGGAGATCTTATCACAGGTTTTGAAGTGAATTTTGACTTAGAATCGACAGAAGATTACACAACAGGAACCATGCAAAACAGAACCGATTTGAATGTCGAAGTTTCTAAAAAATTACTAGACGATCGTTTGAAAGTTACTGTTGGAAGCAGTTTTGGAGTAGAAGGACAGGAACGCGCCAACGAAGAAACAACCAACATTGCGGGCGATGTTGCATTAGATTATCAATTGACAAAAGATGGCCGTTATATGATTCGTGCTTATCGTAAAAACCAATATCAGGTTGCTGTAGAAGGTCAGGTAATTGAAACTGGTGTTGCGTTTGTTATCACGATGAGTTACAATAAATTTAGAGAACTTTTCCATCGTACAGAAAAAGAAAAGGAATTGATAAAAGAAGATAAAGTCCGTAAGGAAAGAGAAAAACAGAAAAAGAAAGAACAGAAGGAAAAAGAAAAATTGCAGGAGAACGAAGACGAAAAAATAATTGAAGGAAATGAGCAGAAAACATAATCATATAAACCCATTTTATATAAAGTGTATTGCACTGCTTTCCTTATTTTTTGTTGTAGGATGCAGTAATACAAAATACCTTCCAGAGGGCGATTTGCTTTATACAGGAGGTTCCGTGACGATAAAAGATTCGATTATGAAAAAGAAAAATCGAAAAGCATTAGAAAAGGAACTCGAAGGTTTGTTGCGCCCAAAACCAAACAAGCAAATCTTTGGCTTGCGTCCAAAATTATTAATATATAATCTTGCTGGCGAACCTAAAAAAGATAAAGGAACAAGATATTGGTTAAGAAATAAAGTCGGAGAACCGCCAGTACTTTTCAGTCAGGTAGATTTAGATTATAATGCTTCTGTCCTTAGAAATTTTACTGAAAACAGAGGTTATTTTAAAACCCGTGTAAGTGCCGATTCGACTGTTCGAAACAAAAGAGTTACGGCAGAGTATATCGTTACGCCAAGACAGCAATACATTATAAAAAGCGTGATATTTCCAGACGATTCTTTAAAAATGTCAAAGATTATTGCAAAAAGCAACAGAAGAAGTTTGCTTAAAGTAGGTGCGCCTTATGATTTGGATGTTATTAAAGCAGAAAGAGAAAGAATCGATGCAAGACTGAAAGAGAAAGGCTATTTCTATTTTAATCCAGATTATATTTTGGCCAAAGTAGACAGCAGCAAAGGAGATCACGAAGTAAGAATTAGATTGGTTATAAAAGACGATACGCCAGTAAAAGCTTTAACCACTTATAAAATTGATAAGATTTTTGTGTATCCAAATTATTCTCTAACGAATGATAGTGCGGTTTATCGAAAAAGAAACATGACACAATATAAAGATCTTACGATAATTGATACGACAGAAACTTTCAAACCAAGAATTTACGATCGTACGATTTATTTCAAAAAAGGAGATGTTTACAATCGAAAAGATCATAATTTGACTTTAAACAGATTTGTTAATCTGGGAACATTTAGTTTTGTAAAGAACGAATTTAAACCGTCAGATTCTATTCCAAATGCGTTAGATTCCTATTACTTTCTAACGCTTTTGCCTAAAAAATTTATTCGTGTAGAAGTTATCGGTAAAACCAATTCTGCGAGTTACACTGGTACAGAATTAAACTTAAATTGGAATAATCGAAATTTTTTGAGAGGAGCAGAATTGTTTACCGCTTCTGTTTTTGGAGGAGCCGATTTTCAGCTTGGTGGAACAAACAAAGGAAAGAATATTTATAAACTCGGAGGTGAAGTAAGTTTAACTTGGCCAAGATTTATAACGCCTTTTAATATTGAAGGAAATAGCGAATATGTACCTAGAACTAAGGCAACGCTACGTTACGAATATCAAAAAAGAACACAACTTTATGCTTTAAACTCTTTCAACACTTCTTTTGGATATATGTGGAAAGAGAACATTCGTAAAGAACATCAACTGAATGTGATTGATGTTACATATGTAAGTCCGAATCATGTTACACCAGAATATTTGGCTGATATAGAAGATGATCCCGCATTAGGAAAGGTGATTGAGAAACAATTAATTTTTGGTCCGACCTATAACTATACATACACCAACACGATGCAAAAACGTAAAAAGAATACGATCTATTTTAATGGTGAATTGGATTTGGCAGGAAACATTACGGGTTTGGTTACAGGAGCAGACTATCCAAACAAAGTAAAGACAATATTTGATGTTCCATTTAGCCAATATGTAAAAATCAGATCTGATTTTAGACATTATCTAAAGCTTGGAAAAGAAAGCGAATTAGCCAGCAGATTGATTGTTGGAGCTGGATTTGCTTACGGAAATTCGAATACGCTTCCAGCTTCAAAACAGTTTGTTGTGGGAGGAACCAATAGTATTCGAGCATTTAGAGCACGAACTTTAGGACCAGGAAGTTATGTTATTCCGCCAACCACAAATGATAATTATACGCCAGATCAATCAGCCGATTTAAAACTGGAATTCAATACAGAATATCGCGCTAAATTATTTAGCATTGTAAGAGGTGCTGTATTTGTAGATGCCGGAAATATTTGGCTTTTACATGCCGATCCTGATAAACCTGGAGCAGAAATTTCAAAAGATTTTATGAAAGAAATTGCCGTTGGAGCAGGAGTTGGTTTACGTTTCGATTTGTCATTTTTGGTTTTAAGAACCGATTTAGCCATTCCGCTTCGAAATCCTGCTTTGCCAGACGGGCAACGTTGGGTGATTGATGATATTAATTTAGGAAACAGTTCTTGGAGAAAAGATAACCTAATTTTAAATATCGCTATCGGATATCCGTTTTAAATTTATTTGCCACTCCCGATAGCTATCGGGATCACGAATTAGCACAAATTTCTCTTCTGTGTTTTTCAATTTTACAAATTAAAATTTGAAAAAATTAAAAATTAAACGCTTCAAAAAATTGTGTAATTAGTGTAATTCGTGGCAAAAAAAACTAAAAAAAGGAGTAAATTGGTCTAAAATATTTTAGAGGAATGCAAAACTTGATCAAAAGAATTATAGGTGTTGGAGTTATCGTTTTAATAATTGTTCTGGGATTTAAATATTGCCAGTTCAAAAAAGAAGACGATTCAGATATTCAGTACAATACCAATTTAATTCAGCAAGCAGATTCTTAACGTTGGAAAATTGGTTGTGACCGAAGGACATTTCTCTGAAGTGATTACCTATAAAAATCAGCAGAAATATTTAATGGACATGATTTCTTTTGAGAAAAAAGCACTCATTGTAGTCAATGCAAACGTAACGGTTGCTTACGATTTACATCAAATGAAATATGATATTGATGAAAAAAACAAAACCATTACGATTTTAAATATTCCAAAAGAAGAAATTACCATCAATCCAGATATTCAGTTTTATGATGTTGAGCAAAGTAAACTGAATCCGTTTACAGGCGATGATTACAATAAAATTAATAAATCGGTAAAGGCAAATCTGGCTAAAAAAATCGAAAATTCTACACTTAAAACTAACGCTCAAAACCGATTGATAAGCGAATTGTCTAAGATTTTAATCATGACCAATTCAATGGGCTGGAAACTGCAGTATAATGGAAAAACTATTGAATCTGAAACGGAGCTGACTCAGGATTTGAAGCTTTAGGTAAAGGTTCAAAGAGGCAAAGGTTCAGAGGTTGTCTTTCACAATCTTGTCATTTCGACGAAGGAGAAATCTCCACAAGAAGCTCGACAAAGATTGGATTCTCGTTGCGGAGTTACTTGTGGAGATTTCTCCTCAAAATGACAAACGGTACGTTTTACTTACTAAAAAAAACTTCGCGTCTTAGTGCCTTTGTGGCAAAGAACTATCAAAAATCAAATCCAATCCTCCAGAAATTAAATGTGCAATTTCAGGACGTTTTTCTTTCAATTGATCTAAATAAACTAGTACTTCCTGTAAAAGCTGTTTCTCATTTGAATCTTTCAAAAGTTCTGCAATTTCAACAGATAACAACCAGTCGTTTGAATGATTATTTTTAAGCTTTTCAAAAACAGATTTTAATTCGTTTTTAAAACTTTTATTTGTTCTGATTTCTCTAACTGTTGCGTATAAATTCTCCAATTCATCACGCTCATTAGTATGTTTTGCTTTTATGGTTTTCGTTGACGGAACAATATTAATTAAGTCGAAACTATTTACATCGGCAGGACCTGAAAATGCCGAAATCACTTTTTTGCCAATTGCCATATCATAGTTACCCCACTCAGGCTGAAACAAAACAGTCTCACCGTGAGTAACGGTGCAATTTCTAAAACTGATTAAAATGATTTCTCCATGAAGATTTCTAGAACCTGTAATAATTTCACCTTCCACAATAATATTGCCTTCAAATTCCAGTTTCACAGTTTCATTTTCTACGATATTATAAGCCTGTAAATCCTTCGGACTCATATCTTCAATTGCGAGATTAAATCCTTTCAATTTCCCAATCGGACTTCCAAACCCGTGTGGATGCGTTAAAGTTCCATGTCCAACTAATTCTTTTTCGCGATAAGAAAGAGCCGTTTTTCCTGTAGTCTGAATGTAAACGGGTTTTCCTTCCTCTTCAATTACATTTGTGAAAACTCCAGAGATTTGTAAACCTGTACTTAATTCAATTGTTCCTAAAGCATTCGATTGTATCAGTTTTTGAATTCCAGAAAGACCTCCAGTTCGTAGAGCCATTTTATTAGCAAATTCTTCCAAAATCAAACTCAAATGAGAGAAAGTTGGCGTTACATAAAGTTGTGGTTGTAATTGCGTAATATCAAAGTTCTGATTGGCAGCAGAAATATCATAAGGTATTTTCTTCACATTGTCGGTCATACAATGTGCGCTTTCACCAATTGAAGAAAGCAATCCAGCACCGTATATTTTTGGGTTTTCAACCGTTCCAATCAAACCATATTCAACAGTCCACCAGTGTAAGTTTCTAATTTGAGCCATTTCAGATAATTCGCCCATATCGTTTTGCAAATCGGCTACCGCTTTTTCAGCTTCGTCGATTTTTTCTTGAGGCGTATCTTCGGCTTCTTTTAAAATAGAAAGCAGACGAATCGCTTCATACATTTGATAATCTTTGTGAGACGAAATTGCTTTACAGCCAATTTCGCCAAAACGTCTCAAATATTCAGCATATTCGGGATTTGCAATAATAGGAGCGTGGCCGGCACCTTCGTGAATAATATCTGGAGCAGGAGTATATTCAATATGTTCCAATTGTCTAATGTCTGACGCAATAACCAAAACATTGTACGCCTGAAATTCCATAAAAGCATTTGGCGGAATAAATCCATCAACAGCAACTGCTGCCCAGCCAATTTCGCTTAGAATTCGGTTCATGCCGTACATGCTCGGAATAGAATCAATTTCGATTCCTGTTTTACGTAAGCCTTCCAAATAAGAATGATGCGCTACTTTAGAAAGATAATCTACATTTTTACGCATAACATATCGCCAAACTGCCTGATTAATAGGAGTATAATCACTATAATCTTGAGGTTTGATGAATTGCTGTAAATGTTTAGGCAATCGCTCTAATAACGGATTAGTTTCAATATTTGGATTCATTTCGAAAACGATGTAGATTAAAATGTAAAATTACGAATTTGCGACTCGTTTTTTTATCATCTATCATAAAATTTTTATTCGAAATTGAATTTTATTGCATTTTTGTAGATTTTTAAAGAGCTGAAATAAATCGAATTTTAGCAATCGTTATTGTCGAAACTTACTCTTTCCATTGTTTGTTCATAGTTTTCAATCTCTTTTTTGGTCATTGGAGTTTCTTTCACATCTACTTTCAATTGTTTTTTAGCATCAGGGCTAATCCATAAACCAGTGAAAGTATTTCCGCTTTTCTGTAAAATTAAAACACCACTGAAATTGTGTTCAACCATAACAAATTCATTTTCTTTCTTTTTGTTTTGAGTTGGGTAAATTTGAATCCAATTTTTTGATTTATTGTAGCGATACATTGCCGCATAGCTTAAATCGGCATTACATTGATTTTCTGATGTCTGAATGTAAAGCGTAATCTGGGTTTTTCCGTCGACAGTTCCTTTGTATAAATTAGAAGCAGTTGTTTGTGCTATAATTTGATTAAAAAGAGATAAGCAGATTGCAATAAAGAAAATTACTTTTTTCATAAATAAAAGAATATAGATTTGGGTTTAATTCATTTTATCAAATATAAAGTTCTACTTCTTATTTGAAAGAAATTTTTTAGGAATTTTTTATTGCATTTCTCATTTCATTTTCTGCATTTCTGAAATATTCAATTTTATGGCTAAACATAAAAGCCATATTAGTAGCACGCATTTTAGCTTCTTCGGTTATTGGTCCAGCAAATTGCGAATCGATTGTTGAGTTAAAAATGGCAATCCAGCGGTCAAAGTGTGTTTTGTCTACAGGTAATTGTTTATGCGGAGGAAATGGCGTTCCAGAATAAGCACGAACATCAAATAAAATTGTCTGCCAAAAGTTGTACATTTTCTGTAAATGTGGTTCCCAACGATCTTGCAGTTTATCATTAAAGATTGGACCAATTAAATCGTCTTTTCGAACATTAGCATAAAAGCTGTTAACCATTTGCTGAATGTCTTCTATTGTCGAAATATCCTTTAAAGCTGTCATTTTATTGTATTTTAAGTAAACTGCAAAAATACAATATATCTTTCTTTTACTTCCCTGATAATTGTCATATGCTCTTTATTTACTGGCAAAACGACATTTTGTAAGGAATTGTATAGATTTTATATTTTATGATGAGTTATTTTGATTTTAATAAGTAAGTTTTTTATGATTTTTTACGTTTTAAATTATTGTTTTTCAGTAATTTAAAAACGTGATAGATTGGTTTTTGTTGTATCATTTTTTTTTATTTGATGTGTATTTGTAAAGTATTGAAAATGATAATATTGCAAAAATACTCATAATATTGTGCTGTTTTAGTAAAATAAAACTGAATAAATAAGAAAAAAACTAATTATCAAACCAAAACCACAAAAGAATGCACAAAACTACTCAAACACCTACAGATCGGGTAAGTAAAGCGCTGAGACTATTATGTTGCGGATCGCTTTTATTCATGAACAGCTTAAATGCTCAGACGGTAACTCCTTGGATGACTACAGGAGATCAAACTAAATTATTACAGCAACAGGCAACTGTAAGTTTCGGAACCAATTCAGGCACAAACCCTTCAACTGTAACAGTAAATGCAGGAACGACCTATCAAACCATGGACGGATTCGGCTACACACTTACCGAAGGAAGTCTGCGAAGTCATTTCTGGAATGGCTGCCACTCAGCAAAACCAATTGTTGAATGATTTATACAATCCGACAACAGGATTAAATGCAAGCGTAGTTCGTATTAGTATTGTTGCTTCAGATTTAAGCGACTCGTCTTACAGTTATAACGAAACTTCGGGCGACACCAACATGAACAATTTCAGTTTGAATGGACCTGATTTAACTTATTTGGTTCCAATCCTTAAAAAGATTCTGTTGATTAATCCTAACATCAAAATTTTAGCAACACCATGGTCTGCACCACGATGGATGAAAACTAATGGTTCATGGGTTGGAGGTTCTCTGCAAACGCAATATTATGCGGCTTATGCAAAATACTTCGTGAAATATTTTGATGCTATGAAAGCACAAGGTATTAATATTTGGGGAATTACACCACAAAACGAACCAGAAAATCCGAACAACGAACCAAGTATGCTAATGAATTCTACAGAGCAGAAGAATTTTATTAATCAGCAGCTTGGCCCTCAAATGGCAGCTGCGGGTTACGGAAACATTAAAATTATTGCTTTTGATCACAATTGCGATAATACAGCATATCCGATTGATGTTTTAAATAACAGCTCTTATGTTGACGGCGCAGCATTTCACTTGTATTTAGGAAACATCTCAGCAATGTCAACGGTAAAAACTCAAACCAATAAAAACGTTTATTTTACAGAACAATACACAGGTTCGGGTGGAAGCTTTAGCGGAGATTTTGGCTGGCACATGCAAAACGTTGTTATTGGAAGTACAAATAACTGGTCTAAAACAGTTTTAGAATGGAATGCGGCAAACAATTCAAGTTTAGGCCCTCGCACTCCTGGAGGATGCAGTACTTGTTTAGGTGCTATCACGGTTAATAATAGTACAAGTTATACTAAGAATGTAGCGTATTATATTATTGGTCAGATTTCTAAATATGTAAAACCAGGTGCGGTAAGAATAGGTTCTTCAAGCACAAGCGGAAGTATTTCTTCTGTAGCATTTAAAAACCCTGACGGCTCAACTGCACTTGTAATTTATAATTCAGGCGGATCATCAAATACGATAAAAGTAGTTTCGGGATCATCAGCATTTAATTATGCAGTTCCAGCATCTTCTGCGGTTACTTTTACTTGGGGAACATCAAATCCGGTTGCGGTTACGGGAGTTAGCATAAGTCCGACTTCTGCAACACTTACTGCGGGTCAGTCACAGCAATTAACAGCGACAGTTTCTCCTAGCAATGCTACAAATAATGCAGTAAATTGGAGTTCAAGCAACACTTCTGTAGCAACAGTAAATTCAAGCGGTTTGGTTTCTGCAATTGTTGCTGGAAACGCAACGATTACGGTTACAACAGTTGACGGAGCTAAAACAGCAACAAGCGCAATTGCTGTAACGGCAGGTTCAACGGGTTTTCCAGGATATTATAATATTATTTCAAGAAATAGTAATAAAGGTTTAGATGTTGCAGATAATGCTACAACAAGCGGAAGCAGAATTCAGCAGTATGACATTACGAATGGAGGAGGAAGCAACCAAAGATGGAAATTTGTTTCTGATGGAAGCGGCAATTATTATATTATCGTAAAATCTACAGGAATGTACTTGGCTGTTGAAAATAACGGAACAGGAGACGGGTTAAAAGTGCGGCAGAAAAGCTTTTCAGCTTCAAATGAATTTAAATGGACAGTAACAAGTCTCGGAACCGGATATTACAAAATTATAAACGTAAACAGTGGCAAATCTCTAGATGTTGAAAATGTTTCTACAGCAAATGGAGCTAACATTCAAGTTTGGGCATATACAGGTGGTTTAAATCAGCAATGGCAATTTGTTCAAGTTGAAACTTCTGCAACGGCAAAAAGTGCTTTAGTAGCAGAAACTGTTACGGTTGAGGATACAAGCTCAAACGATATGATGATTTTTGTGGATGAAGTAGATAAATCTTTAAAAATAGATACCAATCATGAGGGAAGTGGCGAAGTACAAATCTTTAATATAACAGGAGAACCGGTTTTAAAGAAAAATGTAAGTTTTGTAAAAGGAAATCAAGTTGCAGTAGAAATTTCTCGATTACCAAAAGGTGTTTACGTTGTAAAAGTTAGTGATAGCAAAGGCTCGTATTCGAAAAAAATCTTGAAGCAATAATTGCATTCATAATTTAATTAGTAATTTGTATTGAATCTGAAAAGGCTGTCAAATCTCTGACAGCCTTTGTTTTTATTTTATCCAATTAGTTGAGTAAACAAATCTTGATTGTCATTCAGGTATTGAAACTCAAAGCCATTTTCGGTCATTTTCAATTTAATTGGCATAATGTCATTTTTGTTTTTTAATTCTAAACCAACTACAACAGAACCAACTTCACGGCTATTTTTCTTAGCAAACTGAAAATAAGTAATGTCATCATCTGGGCCTAAAATATTATTGACAAATTCTTTTAAAGCTCCAGGACGCTGTGGAAACTGAATCATAAAATAATGCATTAAACCTTCGTAAAGCAAAGAGCGTTCTTTTATTTCGGCAGTCCTTTCGATGTCATTGTTACTTCCGCTCACAATACAAACTACGTTTTTGCCTTTAATTTTATCTTTATAAAAATCCAAAGCCGCTATCGTCAAAGCGCCTGCTGGTTCTACAACCATCGCTTCTTCATTATACAATCTTAAAATTGTGGTGCATACTTTTCCTTCTGGAACTAGAATAATATCTTCCAAGTTATAACGGCAGATTTCAAAAGTTTTGTCGCCAACTTGTTTTACGGCAGCACCATCTACAAATTTGTCAATTGATTTTAGAGGTGTGTTTTTGTTTTCTTCGATGGAAGTTTTCATCGAAGGAGCACCTTTTGGTTCAACACCAATGATTTTTGTATGCGGACTTAAGTGTTTAAAAACTTCAGACAATCCCGATGCCAATCCGCCGCCACCGATTGGAACAAAAACGTAATCGATAGGTTCTTTAAAGCTTTCCAGAATTTCTAATCCCACAGTTCCTTGTCCAGCGATTACTTTTTCATCATCAAAAGGATGAATAAATGTTTTATGATTTTTGATCGCGTCTGCGGTTGCAGAAGCATAAGCGTCATCAAAAGTATCTCCAGTAAGAACAATTTCAACAAACGATTTTCCAAATAATTGTACTTGTTTTACTTTTTGTTTCGGAGTAGTTTTCGGCATGTAAATTTTGCCTTTTATATGAAGCAAATTACACGAATAAGCAACACCTTGCGCATGATTTCCAGCACTGGCGCATACAATTCCGTTTGCTTTTTCTTTTTCGTTTAACGAAGAAATCTTATTATACGCGCCCCGAATTTTGTATGAACGAACAATTTGTAAATCTTCTCTTTTTAATAAAATAGTCGATTCAAATTCGTCTGAAAGATTTAAATTCTGTGTAAGAGGCGTCGCAGCAACTACATTTTCAAGTTGCTTTTTTGCGTTAAGTACTTCATTAAATAAACTCATGATGTTTTTTGTTTTGCCACGAATTACACGAATTGACACAAATTTTATTGTTTTAGAAAAAAATAATTCGTTTTAATTTGTGTAAATCGTGGCGATTTAAAATCTTTTTTAAAATAAAAAACCTCCCAATTGGGAGGTTTCTATAAATTATATTTTACAAACTTATATAGCACCTCGCCATTATTGCTGAATTGCAATAATGCTAATAATAGCGATAATAATGTTGTTAAAGTTTGTCATTTTCTTTACTGATTGAAAGGCAAATGTAAATAATTATTTTTTTACTGGCGGATATTGAGCTAAAATTTTGCCTACAAACTCAGCAATTTTTTCGTCCTTTTTATCAATGTTTCTTGTCAAAGTTCCAATTCCTTCACCTTGCCATACCATTTCTTTTCTTTTAGCATCGATTAAATCAATGTATAAAGTGCCTTCAGTAGAAGTAGAAACAGTAGTCTGTCCTCCGTACATCATGTAAGGATTCCAACCCCAGCCCCAGCCATAACCCCAGCCAGCGGTAAATTGGTTTACATCTACTTGCTCTCTTGATTTAGTAAAAATGTTTATTAACAAATCAGGATTGTCGCTTTTGGTAAAACCTTTAGCTTGCATTTGATCGTCAATAGCATGTAAAATTCTTCTTTTGTCTAAATCTGATATTTCAACCTTGTCAATTCCTGGCTTAAAGTAGGCATACGTTTTATAAGGCGTAAAATCGACAGTTTTGTCATAATCAGAATAAACAGTCACGGTACTGCAAGAAGTAAGTATTAGCAGTAGCAAAAACGGAATTAACTTAAGTGTTTTCATATATCTAAGAATTAATGTTCTCAATTTTAATTAAAGCAAACTTTCATCGACTAGATTAGGTAAAGTTACTTTCAATAATGGCTCGACTTCCATTGCTCTTTTTATAGCAAAAACAGCTCCTTCATTTCGAGCCCAGCTTCTTCTTGAAATTCCGTTGTTAACATCCCAGAAAAGCATTGAAGCTAAACGCTTTGAAGCCTCTGTAGAACCATCAAGAACCATACCAAATCCGCCATTTATAACCTCTCCCCAGCCAACTCCGCCGCCGTTATGAATAGAAACCCAAGTTGCTCCTCTAAAGCTGTCTCCAATCACATTATGAATGGCCATATCGGCAGTAAAACGGGATCCATCGTAGATATTTGACGTTTCTCTATATGGCGAATCAGTTCCAGAAACGTCGTGGTGATCACGTCCTAAAACGACCGCGCCAATTTCGCCTTTTGCAATTGCTTGATTGAATGCTTCTGCAATTTTGATTCTTCCTTCAGCATCGGCATATAAAATTCGAGCTTGAGAACCTACAACCAATTTGTTTTCTTGCGCGCCTTTAATCCATTTGATATTATCTTGCATTTGCTTCGCTGAATTTCATTTGGAGCTGTTTCTGCCATTTTTTCTAAAACTTCGCAGGCAATCGCATCTGTTTTTAATAAATCTTCTGGTTTTCCAGAAGTACAAACCCAACGGAAAGGCCCAAATCCGTAATCAAAACACATTGGTCCCATGATATCCTGAACATAACTAGGATATTTAAAATCGATATTATTTTCGGCCATAACATCGGCTCCAGCGCGTGAAGCTTCTAATAAAAAGGCATTTCCGTAATCGAAAAAGTAAGTTCCTTTTGCAGTGTGTTTGTTGATTGCATCTGCATGACGACGTAACGTTTCCTGAACTTTTTCTTTAAATAATTCTGGATTATTTGCCATCAAATCATTTGCTTCTTCAAATGAAATTCCAACTGGATAATAACCTCCAGCCCATGGATTATGAAGTGAAGTCTGATCTGAACCTAAATCAATTTTGATATTTTCCTGATCGAAACGTTCCCAGACATCAACTACATTTCCTAAATAAGCAATAGAAACGGTTTCTTTATTGGCTTTCGCCAAAGCTACTCTGGCAACCAATTCGTCTGTAGAAGTTACTACTTCATTAATCCAACCTTGTTCATGACGAATTTTAGTAATTTTCGGATTTACCTCAGCACAAACGGTAATACAACCGGCAATATTTCCTGCTTTTGGCTGAGCTCCCGACATTCCGCCAAGTCCAGAAGTTACAAATAAACTTCCTTCTGGATTTTGTTTTATTTTTCTGAAACCATTTAAAACCGTAATCGTAGTTCCGTGTACAATTCCCTGCGGGCCAATATACATATAACTTCCCGCTGTCATTTGTCCGTATTGTGAAACACCTAAAGCATTCATTTTTTCCCAATCATCAGGTTTAGAATAATTCGGGATTACCATTCCGTTGGTAACCACAACTCTTGGAGCTTCTTTATGCGAAGGGAATAATCCCATTGGGTGACCAGAATACATTGTTAAAGTCTGCTCATCTGTCATTTCAGACAAATATTGCATCGTCAATAAATATTGTGCCCAGTTTTGGAAAACAGCACCGTTTCCGCCATATGTAATTAATTCATGAGGATGTTGCGCCACAGCATAATCCAGATTGTTCTGAATCATGTGCATAATTGCTTTTGCTTGTAATGATTTTCCAGGATATTCTTCAATCGGTCTTGCGTACATTCTGTAATCTGGACGAAGGCGATACATATAAATACGCCCGTATTTTTCTAATTCTTCTGAAAATTCAGGAATTAATTCGGCGTGATGTTTTGGATCAAAATAACGCAAGGCATTTTTAAGCGCCAGTTTTTTCTCTTCTGCCGAAAGAATTTCTTTTCTTTTCGGAGCATGATTAATTGCTGGATCGTACTCTTTTTTTGAAGGTAAGACAGACGGAATTCCTTGTTGTATTTGTTCTTTGAAAGTCATTTTTTTTAGAGATGCTAAGGTACTGAGGATCTAAGATGCTAAGATATTGTGCTTAGATTAACAGCAGATTAATTTTTTGTTTTTTTAATTATGTCGCTCCTCTGGAGCTTAAATGTGACAAACTATTAATGATTTCTATAAATATTTCGCTCCTCTGGAGTATTATGAAATTTAAATAAATCAAGAAAAGCCTTGGTAAGGCGAAATATTTATAGAAAATAATAATTACCCAATACAAAAGCTCCAGCGGAGCGAAATATTCGTTCAGGCAAAATATCTAATTATCCACTTTACCACATTTTCTAATTAAAAAACTAGGGATAACGGATATCCGACCTATGATACGATTTGTGTATCGTAATCCTAAATTTTCTTGAACGAATATCCATATTTAAATTTTAGATTGTTGATTTCAGATTTCAGATTGGAATTTGTAATTTTAAAATTGGAATTTAAAAATACACTTCCTCATTAACACAAAACGGCATTTTTTTACCCTCAATAACGGCAATTACATTTTGCGTCGCGCAAACTGCCATTCCGTTTCTGGCTTCGTATGTCGCAGAACCAATGTGTGGTAAAGCACAACAATTTGCAAGCGATAATAACGGATTATCAGATTTCATTGGTTCTGGATTTGTCACATCCAATCCGGCGCCCCAAATTATATTGTTCGTTAAAGCATCATATAAATCATTTTCATTTTGAAATTTTCCTCTTGCTGTGTTGATAAAAATTGCACTCGATTTCATTTTCGCAAAAGCATTTTTATTGAAAAGTTCATTGTTTTCTTCACTGTAATTAGAGTGAACACTTAAAACATCACTTTTAGCAAGTAAGGTTTCAAAATCTACATATTTTGCATCCAATTCTTTTTCGGCGACTTCATTATGAGAACGATTGTGATAAATGATCTTCATTCCGAATGCGGCTTTGCATTTTTTTGCCATTTCAATACCAATTCTTCCCAAACCGAAAACCCCTAAAGTTTTGCCGTAAAGTTCTTGACCTAAATTGGCTAACGGATCAAAACTTCCCCAATCATTACCCAGAATTCTTTTATGATTAAAAAATGATTTTCTGGCAACACTCTGCATCAGTAAAAAAGCGACATCAGATGTAGCTCGGCTTAAAACATCTGGCGTATTTCCAACAGGAATTTTTCTGCTGTTAGCTGATGGAATATTGACAGAATCAAATCCGACAGAAAATAAAGCGATTCCTTTTAAATTCGGACATCGCTGAAAAAAATCTTCATCTAATTTATTTGTTCCAACATTCAAAAGTGCGTCATGTTCTTGGCAGATTTTTATAAACTCTTCTCTTGACAATAGATTCTCTGTTGGATTTATTGTAAAGCTAATGCCTTTATCTTGAAGCAATTTAATGCCAGCTTCGGGTATATTTTTATTTATAAAAACCTTCATCTTGTGGTATTCTAATTTTTATTTATTCTTCCTGTTTTTTTATCATATCCGTACGGACAGTGGCGACAACCGCTTTTGCGAAGCAATAACCACGTTTTAAATGATGTTTTTCAGTAAAGCATTTGTAACCTTCGGGCGTATAATAAAAATCTTCGCCTTCGATTAATTTATTTTCATTACTTTGCTCTTTCATAAATCTGCTTCATGTTCTTTTTCGAATAATTAAAATCAAAAATATAAATATTTGATTATGATTTTATTGAAATCGAACAATTATATAGCTACAAATTTATAAATTTTACAGCCAATGTTTCTGATTGTTGCTAAATATTTAATTCCGAAAGGTTATCGAGGAATGGCTGTATTTCCGTTTGTAATTGCAAAATATGATTATGATAAGACGAATAAAGTTTTTGTTAATCATGAAAAAATACATTTAAGACAACAATTAGAGCTTTTAGTGATTCCGTTTTTTATCTGGTATTTTTTAGAATATCTAATTCGTCTCATTCAATATAAAAACGGGGTTTTGGCATATCGAAATATTAGTTTTGAAAGAGAAGCTTACGAAAAAGAAACCGACATGAATTATTTAAAAAAACGATCTTTTTTTCAGTTTTCACATTACATAAAAATCAATAAGTATTAAAGGTATTAAGACAAAGATTATCACTTTTGACTTTCGACTTTTGACTTTCAACTTTAAATAATGAATCGAGTTTTCAATCAAAATATAAATATTCAGTTTCCGAATGATATTTCGTTGACAATTAAACGAGAAGATTTAATTCATCCGTTTGTTTCAGGAAATAAATTCCGAAAATTAAAATACAATTTGCTTCAGGCGAAAGCCGAAAATAAGGGCACTTTACTCACTTTTGGAGGAGCTTTTTCGAACCATATTGCGGCTGTGGCTTATGCGGGAAAAGAACAAGGATTTAAAACTATCGGAATCATTCGCGGAGATGAACTTTGGGATAAAATTGAAGAAAATCCAACCTTGAAATTTGCTCAAGAAAATGGAATGCAGTTTGAATTTGTTTCAAGAGAAGATTATCGTTTAAAAAACGAAGAATCTTTTATACAAAAGCTGAAAGACAAGTTTGGTGATTTTTATCTCGTTCCAGAAGGCGGTACAAATGAACTTGCAGTAAAAGGTTGTGAAGAGATTTTAACAGATGAAGATTCGGTTTTTAATTACGTTTGCTGTGCTATTGGAACAGGCGGTACGATTTCGGGATTAATTAATAGTTCAGCTGCAAAATCAGAAAATTTTGGGCTTTCCAGCGTTAAAAGGTGACTTTTTAACCGATGAAATTCGTATTTTTGCAAATAAAGATAACTGGAATTTAATTTCTGACTATCATTTTGGAGGTTATGGCAAGATAAATTTAGAATTAATTGAATTTATTAATGCTTTTTTTGAAAAAACAAAAGTGCCCTTAGATCCAATTTATACAGGAAAGATGGTTTTTGGCGTTATAGATTTAATAAACAAAAATTATTTTCCTGCGCATTCAAAAATTTTACTCATTCACACAGGCGGATTGCAGGGAATTGACGGAATGAATATAAAGTTGAAGCAGAAGAAATTACCAATACTCAAAACCAATGATTAAAAAAATTGTATTACTTCTCGTAATATTAGCTTTAGCAAGTCTGCTCTTCTAGTAAGCCTGTCATCGCGACGACTAAAAAAGCGCGACAGTTCAATCTCGAACGGCGGCAACAAAAAGAAGTACTCCTGTTAAACCAATCGGTAAAAATTACCCTTCTACAAATAATACAACTGAGGTTATTCAATCTACATCTAAAACAGTTGTTACCAGTGATTTAATTAATAACTATGTGTTGCAGTACAAAGATATTGCAATGGGAAACATGAAAACGTATGGAATTCCTGCAAGTATTATTCTGGCACAAGGAATTTTAGAATCTGGTGCAGGTAGAGGAGATTTAGCTGTAGATGCTAATAATCATTTTGGCATAAAATGTCATAATGATTGGTTGGGAGAAAGTGTTCGCCATGACGATGACTCGGCTCAGGAATGTTTTAGAAAATATCCTCAGGCATCTGAATCGTATAGAGATCACGCTTTATTTTTGGTTGGAAAAAAGCGATATGCAACTTTATTCACTTACGAAAAAGACGATTATAAAGCTTGGGCAAAAGGGTTGAGAGCAGCAGGTTACGCAACAGATCCGAAATATCCAGATAAATTGATTAGTTATATTGAAAGATATAATTTGCATCAATATGATTGTCAGGTTACAGGAAGAAACTATGTGCCAATAAATACTTCGGCTCCACCAAAAAAATCTTCTTATGATGTCGCTTCTGATCCAAAGATCAATATGAATCAATACGATCCGAATTTATATGAAGTTCAAAAAGGAGATACGCTATATTCTATTTCGAAGAAATTCAATTTGTTAGTTGAAGATTTAAAAAAGAAGAATAATCTAACCGATAATGCGATTTCGATCGGGCAGAGGTTGAAGGTTAAGTAAGTTTTCAGTCGCGTTTTGATTTAATTTTAAAATCCAAAATAAGTTTTCAGTTTACAATCTAAAATCTGAATTCTAAAATCTAAAATAAAAAATGTTATATAAAAGAAGTAGTCAGCTTTTTGCTGAAGCAGAAAAAGTAATTCGGGAGGAGTAAATTCACCAGTAAGAGCGTTTAAAGCAGTTGGCGGAACTCCGATTTTTGTAAAAAGTGCTAAAGGCGCATATTTATATGATGAAGACGGAAACAAATTAATAGATTACATCAACTCTTGGGGGCCAATGGTTTTAGGTCATGCTTATCAGCCAGTTGTTGATGCTGTTATTGAAAAAGCAAAACTAGGAACTTCATTCGGAATGCCAACAGAATTGGAAACAGAAATTGCAGCTTTGGCAGTTTCTATGGTTCCAAATATTGATAAAATACGTTTTGTAAATTCGGGTACAGAAGCTTGTATGAGCGCAATTCGTCTAGCTCGCGGATTTACAAAAAGAGATAAAATCATCAAATTTGCAGGTTGCTACCACGGACATTCAGATTCATTTTTGATTCAAGCGGGAAGTGGAGCCGTAACTTTTGGATCTCCAAATAGTCCAGGTGTTACAGAAGGAACAGCAAAAGATACTTTATTGGCCAAATACAATGATTTAGAAAATGTAAAAACATTGGTTGAAGCAAATAAAGGAGAAATTGCAGCAATTATTATTGAAGCAGTTGCTGGAAATATGGGATGTATTCCGCCAGCAAAAGGTTTCTTGCAAGGTTTAAGAGACTTATGTACAGCAAACGGAATCTTATTGATTTTTGATGAGGTAATGACTGGTTTCCGTTTGGCTCGTGGAGGAGTTCAGGAATTATATGGAATTGATGCTGATATTGTAACTTTCGGAAAAGTTATCGGTGGAGGATTGCCAGTTGGAGCTTTTGCCGCACGTGAAGAAATTATGAATTATTTAGCGCCTCTTGGACCAGTTTACCAAGCAGGAACATTGTCTGGAAATCCTTTAGCTATGGCAGCGGGATTAGCAATGTTAAAAGCTCTTGATTCAGATAGAGAAATTTTTACACGATTAGAAGAAAAAACAGCTTATTTAGAAGCTGGAATCGACAGAGTTTTAAAAGCTAACAATGTTGTATTTACGATTAATAGAGTAGGTTCTATGATTTCGGTTCATTTTGATGCAAATCCAGTTACAGATTTCCAAACTGCAGCAAAAGGAGATAACGAAACATTCAAAAAATTCTTCCACGGATTATTGCAAGAAGGTGTTTACATTGCGCCATCTGCATACGAAACGTGGTTTATTACAGATGCATTGACTTACGAAGATTTAGATTTTACAATCAATGCGATTGATAAAGTATCAAAATCATTTTAATAAAAAAGGAGGCTTTAAGCCTCCTTTTTCTTTTTTAGAACCAAGATTATTTTTTGTCTTTTCTGTATTCTTTCATTTTATCTTTATGCTCTTTCTGAATTGCAGTCCATTTTTTATATTGGTCAGCTGTCAGAATAGATTTCATTTTGGCATCATAAGCTTTATGATCTGTTTCCATCTGTTTTTTCATGGCTTTCTTGTCAGCTTCAGTTGGCTCAACACCAGAATCTTTTCTGCTTTTTTTAAGTATTTCCATTTTTGTGCTTCTGTCAGATAAAAGTTCACTGACTTGTTTTTGCTGATCCGCATTTAAGTTCAAATCAGTTGTCAGCTTTTGCAAATGAGCTTGATCGCGTTCTTGTGGCGATTTATGATCTTTTCCTCTATGATGACCTTTATGCTCTTTTTTTAGAGCTGTCCATTTTGTGTACTGATCCGCATTTAAAATTGATTTCATTTTAGCATCATTAGTCTGCTTTGTCTTCTTCCATTTGTTTTTTGAAAGTTGCTTTTTCTTCAGCTGTTGGAGGCGTTTTAGTGTCTTTTCGAGATTGTTTAAACTTTTCGGCTTTAGCACTTCTTTCTGCGATAAGCTGTTTTACCTGCTCTTGCTGTTTATTATCTAAATTTAAATCAGAAGTCAATTTTTGCAAATATTTTTCGTTACGCTGTTCTGGAGTTAATTTTTCTCGTTGATCGCGTGTCGGCTTCTGATTGATGTCTTGTGCAAAACTTACTATTCCAACAAATAATAAAGCTGCAATAAATAATTTTTTCATAATTCGTTTTTTAAAAAAGGTTTATAGTAATTAGACTTCATCAGAATTATTAAGTTTAATGGCATTTTGAGGTTTATCTTTTATTTAACAGAAACTATTAAGGAAAGTTTAAAGAATATTGAGAAATAAAAAAGAGGCAATTAAGCCTCTTTTATTTAGTTTTTATCCTTTCTGTATTCTTTCATTTTTTCTCTTGCTTTGTCTTTGTTTTCTTCCTGAATGGTTTTCCATTTTGTGTATTGGTCAGCATTCAAAATCGATTTCATTTTAGCATCGTTTGCGTCTCTCTCAGCCATCATTTCTTTTTTAAAAGCTTCTCTTTCTGCAGCAGTAGGTTTAGTGCCACTTTCTTTTTGTTCTTGACGTGCATCTCTTAGTTTTTCAGCTTTTGCACTTCTGTCTGCTAAAAGTTGTTTTACTTGAGCTTGTTGACTGGCATCCAGATTTAGTTCTGTTGTTAATTTTTGCAACTGTTTTTCATTGCGCTGTTCAGGGGTTAACCTTTCTTTCTTTTCTTGTGCAAAACTTGCTATTCCAACAAATAACATAGCGACGATAATTAATTTTTTCATGTTTTAAGTTTTTTAATTGTTTATAAGAAATTAGACTTTTTTGAATAAAACAGGTTTAATCGAAGTTTGAAAAATTATATTTTATTTAACAAATTGAAAAACAGAGTTTTCAGCTGATAAGTAGTAAAAAATAGACTTAACTATAAGAATGAATTTAAATAAGATTATAATAACGCTAAATGTTTGATTGTAAGTGTCTTGCTTTAAATATTTTTTTTAACTTTAGTAAAGTATTGCTTTTCAGGTGTTTTCTGAAAAAGCAGTTTTCATGATTCCCATATTTCAGTAATAGATTTCCAAAAACATAATTTAATACTTTATTCTATGGCAGATCTTTCCCAAGCCCACCGCATCCTTTTTTTAAATACTTTGGCATTTGCAATCTGTTTTGCATGCTGGACACTCAATGGAGTATTGGTTACTTTTTTAGTTGATAAAGAAATTTTTAATTGGAGCGTCGTACAAATAGGATGGCTTTTAGGAATTCCTGTTCTTACGGGATCAATTATGAGATTGCCAATGGGAATTTTAACCGATAAGTTTGGTGGCAAGATTGTACATTCTGCTTTATTGATTCTGGCTTCAATTCCGTTATTTCTTTTACCATTTGCGACTTCTTTTACTGTCTTTGCCATTTTAAGTTTTTTATTCGGAATGGTAGGAACCAGTTTTGCTGTTGGTGTAGCTTCAACCTCTGTATGGTATCCTAAAGAATGGCAGGGAAGAGCCTTAGGAATTTTCGGAATGGGAACAGCCGGTGCTTCAATTACGCCATTTTTAGCACCTTCACTTTTGAGTACATTTTCAGAAAACGATCCCGAAAATGGATGGAAATGGCTTCCTGTACTTTATGGTTCTGCCTTGTTATTGATGGGAATTGTGTTTCTGATTTTCGCTAAAAATAAAAAAAGCGAAGCACAATCTAAAACGGTAAAACAATTATTGCAACCCTTAAAGAGAGTACGTGTTTGGCGCTTCGGGACTTATTATTTCTTGGTGTTTGGATCGTTTGTTACTTTCTCGCAATGGCTTCTGCCAAATTTTATGAATGTCTATCACACAACTTTAGTTTTAGGCGGAATCTTTACTTCTTGTTTTAGTTTACCTGCGGGTGTTGTACGTGCTTTTGGAGGTTTTTTGTCGGATAAATTCGGAGCCAGAAAAGTAATGTACTGGGTTTTGAGTTCTTCGGTCATATTAAGCTTTTTATTATTGTTTCCAAAAATGGATATAACGACTTCAGGAAGCGGTCTTTTAGCGAGTAAAGCAGGAACTGTTACAGCGGTTTCGCCAGATAAAATAGTGGTCGATGGTAAAGAATATGCTATAAGTCAGAAAGATGAAAGTCAGCCGCATTCTAAGTTTTTTCCATCCAAAAAACATGGCAGGAAGTTGTGGTAGCAGAAAATCAAAAAATTCAGAAAAAAGATTTATTGGCAGAAGGAATTACTCAAATTCATTTTGAAGCCAATATGTGGGTGTATTTAGTTTTGGTTATTCTCATAGGAATTTCGTGGGGAATTGGTTCTGCAGCTGTTTACAAACATATACCAGATTATTTCCCCAATGAAGTAGGTGTAATTGGCGGAATGGTCGGACTCTTAGGCGGTTTAGGCGGATTCTTCGGACCAATTATTTTCGGGTATTTATTATCATTTACCGGATTTTGGACGAGCTCTTGGCTTTTTATTCTGGCATTATCATTAACCTGTCTGATTTGGATGCACCGTGTAATTGTAAAAATGACAAAAGAAAGATTGCCTGAAATGGCTAAAGATATTGATCGAAAATAATCTGTCATGAAAGAAAAAACATTTAATACAAAAGCTTTATTAATTGCAACGGCAGCTTCGGTTTTTATGGTCGTATTGGTTTTCTATGGGTCAAGAAAACTTCAAAATTTTGATGCGGCTTTGGTTACCTATCTGTTCGGAACTCTGTTTGCATTTTTCGGAGTTGTGTATCGCTACACGGTTTAGTTGCAACGACCGCCAACTTGGATGTATTTCAAACGCGGAATTCATTTTCTCTTTACAGGAAAAGTATTTTCGCATTTGTGGTTTTTAGGAAAAGAATCTGTTCAGAATATTGCTTTTCAGAAATTCATTTATCCAAGAGGTAAATACAGATGGTTAGCTCATTTCTGTATTGCAATTGGCTGTTTTTCGGCTTTTGCAATTACTTTTCCGCTCACATTTGGATGGATTCATTTTACGTTGGCACCAAATTCAATTACTGTTTACGAAGCTCATTTTTTTGGTTTTAAAGTAATGGATTTCAGATTGGATTCGATCATGGCATTTTTGACTTTCCATGCCTTAAACTGGTCTTCTTATTTGGTTATTTTCGGTTCTCTTTATTATTTAAGGAGACGTTTAACCAATCCGGGATTAATTGCCACACAGACTTTTGAAGGCGATTTACTGCCACTTCTTTTATTAATTGCCATTTCTGTTACGGGTTTGTGTCTGACTTATTCTTATCAATTTATGAAAGGATTTGCTTATGACTTTCTCGCAGTAGTTCATGCTGTAACAGTTATTATGTTTTTAATATGGATTCCATTTGGAAAGTTTTTCCATATCATTCAGCGCCCTGCGCAGATTGGTGCGCACATTTACAAAAAAGAAGGAATGAAAAAAGGAATGGCAATTTGTAAAGAAACAGGAAAACCTTTTACAACCCAGCTTCATATCGATGATTTAAAAATTGTAACTAAACAATTAGGTTTTGACTTTAGTGATGATGAAGGAAATTCACACTTGGATTTAAGTCCCGAAGGAAAACGAGATCGTTTGGCGAAAGCGCATTTAAAAGCAAGAATCGAAGGCGGAAATTTATTTGGATAAAATTATAGTTTCAAGTTTAAGGTTTCAAGTTTCGTTGCAGAACGTGAAACATGAAACATGAAACCAAAAAATAACAAAAAAATCATGGCAAAACTACCTGTATCAACTGAAAAAATAATTGAAGCATTTGGTCCACATCTGAATTATACACCAAAAGAAGGATATGCAGGGCGTGATGAACCAGATAAAATGGTCAAAACACATTGCTGTTTTTGCGGTATGCAATGCGGAATTCAATTATCTGTAAAAGACAATAAAGTGGTTGGTTTTGAACCTTGGATGGAATTTCCGTTCAACGAAGGTCGTTTGTGTCCAAAAGGTGTTCAGCGTTATATGCAGAACAATCACCCCGATCGTTTATTGCATCCGATAAAAAGAGTAGAGGGCAAAGGTTTTGAACAAACTACTTGGGATGAAGCAATGGATAAAACCGTTTCTGAAATCAAAAGAATTCAGGAGAAATACGGTAAACATGCTTTTTCTATGCTTTCAGGAGTTTCGTTGACCAATGAAAAAAGTTATTTGGTTGGAAAGTTTGCCAGAGTAGCTTTAAAAACTAGAAATTTAGATTATAACGGTCGCCTTTGTATGGTAAGTGCTGGTGCTGGAAATAAAAAAGCATTTGGTTTAGATCGTGCTTCGAACAATTATTCGGATTTAGAATATGCTGAAGTTATTATTGTTGCGGGAGCGAATATTAGTGAGACGTTTCCAACTTTAACCCATTGGATTTGGAAAGCCCGAGATCGCGGAGCCAAATTGATTGTTGTTGATCCGCGAGTTATTCCATTAGCAAGAACGGCAGATGTTCATCTTGATGTAAGACCAGGAACCGATTCTGCTTTATATGGAGCAATGTTGAAATATCTCGTAGATCACGGTATGTTAGATCATGATTTTATTGATAATTATACGTCAGGATTTCAGGAAACGATTGATGCCGTAAAGGATTATACTTTAGAATGGGCAGAAGAGATTACAGGAATTTCTAAAGAAAAAATTAAAGAAGCGACCGAGTTATGGGGAAAAGCAAAAACAAGCTTTTTACTGCACGCAAGAGGAATAGAACATCATTCTAAAGGTGTTGATAATGTAATCGGATGCATTAATCTGGTTTTGGCAACAGGAAGAATTGGAAGACCCTATTGCGGTTACGGAACCATTACCGGACAAGGAAACGGTCAGGGCGGAAGAGAGCACGGTCATAAATGCGATCAGCTGCCTGGAAATCGTGATATCGAAAATATGGAACATCGAAAATACATTGCCGATGTTTGGAAAATAAAAGAAGAAGATATGCCTCATAAAGGCATTACAGCTTATGAAATTATAGAAGCCATTCACAGTGGTGAAATAAAGGGATTGATTTCGATTTGTTTTAATCCTTTAGTTTCGCTACCGAATAATAATTATGTGCGTTCTGCTCTTGAAAAATTAGAGTTTTATGTTGCGATAGATTTCTTTTTGAATGAAACAGCGCGTCATGCCGATATTGTTTTAGCAGGTTCATTGCAGGAAGAAGAGGAGGGAACAACAACCTCAGCTGAAGGTCGTGTTATCCGAATTCGCCAAGCTGTAACACCTCCAGGCGATGCGAGAACAGACACTTCAATATTATTAGAATTAGCAAAGAGATTAGGCGAAGAAGAAAGATTTACTTACGCAGATAGCGAAGCCATTTTTAATGAACTGCGTGTCGCTTCAAAAGGAGGAACTGCTGATTATAACGGAATTACTTATAAAAAAGTAGAGGATAATATGGGCGTTTTCTGGCCATGTCCAACAGAAGATCATCCCGGAACCCCAAGATTATGGGAAGATAAAAAATTTGCCACACCAGACGGAAAAGCGCATTTTAATCCAGCTCCTTATAAACTGCCCGGTGAGGTTACAGATGAAGAATATCCAATAACATTAACAACTGGCCGTGTCGTTTCTCAATATTTAAGCGGCACGCAAACTAGAAGGATTGGAAAATTAGTAGATCAATTTCCTGAACCTTTGTTGGAAATTCATCCTGAAATGGCGCAGAAATATAATATTCAGCAACGGGAATTAGTAAAAGTTTCAACCCGAAGAGGAGAAGGAATTTTCCCTGCAAATATTGTAGAAACCATCAGGAAAGATACCGTTTTTATCCCGTATCACTGGCCGGGAAAAAATCGGCCAACCAGTTAACGCCTGGAACATTAGATCCTATTTCAAAAATTCCTGAGTTCAAAGTTTGTGCTTGCAAGCTGGAACCTTTGGGAGAAATAGAAAATTCATCAGACAAATCAAATGCTTATGCAAGTGTTTAATCTATAAAAAGCAACAATTATGAATTTAACCAATTATAATAAAAACGAAGAGTTTTTTGTAGACTTACAAAGATGCATAGGTTGTAAAGCCTGTGAAATGGCTTGTGCAGAATGTGAAACAAATGGTCAAGAATCTATGATTCACGTTAATTATGTAGAACGTGAAGTTACCATTCAGACCACTGTTCAGGTTTGCATGCATTGCGAAGATCCTGTTTGTGCGAATGTCTGTCCGGCTGACGCGATTTCACAAGACGAATTCGGAGTAGTTCATACCGCAAATACAGAACGCTGCATTGGTTGCTCTAATTGCGTAATGGCTTGTCCGTTTGGAGTTCCAAAGAAAATGGAAGAATACGATTTGATGATGAAATGTACAATGTGTTACGACAGAACCAGTGTTGGCAAAAAGCCAATGTGTGCAACAGTTTGCCCGAGTGGCGCATTGTTTTATGGGACTCGTGAACAAATCGAAGAAATGCGTCCAAACAGCACTCCGGTAAATTCCTTTGTTTTCGGGAAAGAGCGTGTCAACACAAAAGTGAATATCATGATGCCAAAAGGAAGCGCCGAATTACGAATATTTTAAATCTAAAATCCATGTCTAAAGAAGATAATTTAAGTGAAAACTGGAAGAAAGATTTTCCATATAAAAAGCAGGAATCAACACAAGTAAGCCGACGTGATTTTGCTAAATTCCTTACGCTGGTTTCAGGAGGTTTAATGGTAGGAAGTGGTTTGGTTGCGGCAAAAGCGTATTTATTGCCTAGCGAAGAAGTTGTTGGAGAACATTTTGTGTGTGAAATAAAAGATATTCCGTTGGGCGGGACAAGAGGTTTTGTGATTGAAGGTAGTACCATTCCGTATATTTTGGTGCATTTAGAAAGCGGTATGTTTAGAGCTTACGAGCAAAAGTGTACCCATCTTTCTTGTGCTGTTTATTACAAACCCGGAACAGGAATTATTCATTGTCCATGCCATGAAGGTTCTTTTGACGCTTTAACTGGAGATGTTATCGCGGGACCTCCACCAAGAGCTTTGCCTCAGTTGGAAGTGGTTTTAAAAGGAGAAAAGATTTTTGTAAAAGCTTTTGAAAATAAAGCGAGTTAATTGTTTAAGAAATATATTATGAGTACATTTAGAAAAAGCCAAAATCAAGCAAATCCAAATAAGTTGAATGTTATTTTGTCTACTTTAATATTTGTTTTAATCTTAAATGTAAGTATCCAGATTTGGTTATTGTATGCTCGCTTTAAACAATGCATTAGACAACAATAAAGAAATTTTAATTCCGGCATTTATAGGTTCGCTTATTTTATTTTTAATTGGTTTTGGATGGTTGTATTATCTGCCAAAAGGGAATTTTCGAAATAACAAAACATAAATAATTTAATATTATGAGCTCAAATCTTGTTGCAAATAAAATAGCTTTTTTCTCGACTCAGCCTTACGATAAAACGTTTTTCAATAAATACAATGAAGATTTTGGTTTTCGATTGGATTTTTTGAAACCCAATTAAATCCTCAGACTGTAGCTTTAATTGAAGAATGCGAGATTGTTTGTGTTTTTGTAAATGACATTGTAAACGAAACGGTCATTAAACAATTAGCAGAAAAGAAAGTAAAAATAATTGCTTTACGCTGCGCTGGATTTAACAATGTCGATTTAGAAGTTGCAAAAAAATATAATATAAAAGTTTGCCGAGTTCCCGCATATTCTCCTCAGGCGGTTGCAGAACATGCTATGGCTATGATTTTAACTTTAAACAGAAAAACGCACAAAGCTTATAATAGAGTTCGCGAACAGAACTTTTCTTTAAACGGATTATTAGGTTTCGATTTATTCGGGAAAACAATCGGAATTATTGGAACTGGAAATATAGGCAAAGCATTTTCTAAAATTGCACTAGGTTTTGGTCGCAAAGTCTTGGCGTATGATATTGTTGAAAGTGACGAAATGAAAAAAGACGGAGTTTCTTTTGTTGGTTTAGAAGAAATTTTTAAATCGAGTGATATTATCTCGCTTCATTGTCCGCTGAACGATCAAACGAAACATGTTATTAATACCACCTCTATTTCTTTTATGAAAGAAAGTGTCATGATTATAAACACAAGCCGTGGCGGTTTAATAGAAACTTCGTCGGTTATTGAAGGTTTAAAAGAAGGAAAAATAGGTTATTTAGGAATTGACGTTTACGAACAAGAAGAAAAATTATTCTTCAGAGATCTTTCTGCAGACATTATTCAAGATGATGCAATTCAGCGTTTAATGAGTTTTCCAAATGTTTTGGTAACGGCGCATCAGGCGTTTTTTACAAATGAAGCTTTGACACAGATTGCTTTGGTGACTTTCAATAATATAAAATCATTGTTAGCGCAAAACGATATTGAAAATAAAGCCGCGTTGTTGGTTTAAATTATTATGAATTTAAAGTTTTGGATTATGAAAAATAAGATTTTAATTCTAATCGCAATTTTGGCATTAAGTTCTTGTCAGAATAAAGACAATTCGAAAAATATTGTAAAAACAATTGTTCAAGATACATTGTCTAAAACACTTGGAGGAACAGCAGATTTGAGTGAAGTCACTTCAAAAGAAGACAAGACAGTCGAATTAATTCGCAAGCAATTGCTCGTTTTATTAGAGAAAGATATTCCTACGCTGACCAAAGACGATCGGTATTTTTATTATGAAGCTTTCGATTTAAACAACGATAAGAAAAACGAATATTTTGTTAGTTTTTCAAATCCTTATTTCTGCGGAAGCGGAGGCTGTTCGGGTTATATTTTAAAGAATGATGGTACTGTAATAAATCGTTTCACTGTAACCGATTTCCCAATATATGTAAGCACTTCAGCAACAGAAAAATTTTATGATTTAATTTTTGAAAGCGGAGAAAAATTTCATCTTCTAAAAATGAAAGCTGGAAAATATCCATCCAATCCATCTGTTCAAGGAGTTATAAAAGGTGATGTTCCAAAAGAGAGTACAAAGGTTTTGGATATTCAAGGAAAGAAATTGGAGAAGTATTCGTTTTAAAAATAAAAACCCCGACAGATTTAAAAACCTGTCGGGTTTGAATATTAGTAAGCTTTGTAATTCCTAAAAATCAAATTCTCCAATTAGAATTTTACTATCGCTTTCACGTTTGTTTTCTTTTTGGCTTTGGAAAACAGCAATTTTGCGTTCTTGTCTGCCATCAGAATAATACAAGTAAACTTCTGCCATAACTGTCGTTGGTCCAGAAAGAATATTCTGTCTCTCACCGAAGAAATTAGTCTTGATTTTGTATTTCCCTTTAATCGCTTTTTTTAGTAAAAATTGTTCAGGACCAAAACCTTGAGTAAAATCATTGCTTAATCTTCCTCCAATTTCTGTAGATCTATGCGAGTACGAACAATCTTCTCCTCTTGGATCTGTAACCCAAAGATCGATATCTGTATTGTCTTTATTCCAGTTAATAACAATACGAATGTCGACTGGAAGATTTGCTTTTAGACGATCATCAACTTTGCTTGCATCAACATTTTTGTTTTGGCTCAAAATGTTATTGATTTCCATAATCAAAATCTCTTCAATACCATTATCTCTAATAGAAATCTCATCGGTATATTCCTGATAAAGCATGCCTTTATAGATGTTAAGAGCTTCTTGAGGTTTTTTATTATCTACCAAAGCTAATGCATAATCTCTATGACTTTGAGGATCAAATGGTCTCCATTCTAGAATCTTTTGAGTAATCCACAATTCTTTTTCATAATTGCCTCTTTGTTTCAACAGATAAGATATCGTCTTATATAACTCTTCGTTTTCCAAATCAAGTTCTGCTAATGTACTTAAAACCTTTAGGGAAAGTGCTTTGTCACCTTTTTTGAATAGGAGTTTAGAAACATCAAAATAATAGGTTACCTGTTTCTCATATTTCGGACGATTTTCAAGATATTTCTGGTAAATCAATTCAGGAGACTGTAAAGACTGAAAATCTTTCATATACTCTTGAGTACTTTCTACATCTATCAAAGTTATTTTACCTGTAGAAGTTTTTTTATCGCCTGCTCTAGTTTCTGCAGAATATACATCATTATCGCTAACAACACTTTCTTCTGCCGAAGACAATTTTTGTGACTGTTTAGAAATTGTAGGATATTGTTTTTTTTCTGTAGGCTTAAATTCACTGTTCCACCAAGTTGTCAGTTCACGTGTTTTATCAAAAGCTTTAGATAGAAGATTTCTTCTTTTCTCTAAAATTTGTTTTTTGTTTTGAGAAACGATTCTGTTGTATTCTGATATTAATTCCTCTGGAGGAGTAATGCCAAAACGCACATAATCATTAACATCATCCAATACGATAAGACTGGTGTTCTTGCTTACTACACCAAACTGCTCACTCAGATTTCTGATTTCTTCACTGTTTTGAGTTGAATTAAGTTCAAGATCATTAATTTTTCGTTGCGCCCAAAATTGTGCAAGCGGCCAATTGTCTACTTGTACAGCGTTACTAAAATCTACAGGCACTTCAAATTTTTTATTTCCTACTGAAAAAACAGCAGTAAGTTTGCTCAAGTTTGAAGATGAAATTCCGAATATGTTGACTGGTTCGTTTACGGCAGTTCCAACATTTGGAAATAACTCCTGAAGTGTATTGGTTTCTTTAAAACCTAAAAATACAATAGGAAGTCTTTTATACGTTTTTAGAGCAGATTGAGTGTCTAATTCATTAAGATTGATAAAATTCCCTCCAGATTGTGATGCTAAAAGTTTAAGCAGATTAAAATCAGAAGTGGGTGTGCTTGTTATACTATTAACCGGTTTTTTGAATTTTAGAGTTAAATCACCAAAATTTGAAATTCCGTCAGAAAACATAAGATATTCGTCTATTGATGAAATCTCTTTTAAAGCGCCAAAATCAGTTCCGCCATCGTATTTCAGATTAAGAATTCTGTCTTTTAATGCATTCCAATTTCCACCAGAAACTGTAAATTCTTCTGTTTTTTCAAGAACGTTATTTAAAAGAACAAAAGAGACCGCAACGTCTTTGTTGTCTGAAAAATAAGCAGTAAGAAAGTCCAATTCTTTTTGGTGATTTCTTTTAGATCCGCTAAATGAATTGTCCCAAATAATGGCAATTTTTTGAGATTTTGCTTTTTCTTTTACAGGGAAATTCATTGAAACGCTTGCCGCAAAATAAGATTTATCGTCAGAAGCTTTTTGAAGCATTACATTAGACGACTCATTTACTTTTGGAATAGCTATTTTAAGACTCTCATTTGGAGTGAAATTCGTTTTACTAATTTCAGCAATCCATTGATTTCCTTTCTTCTGAAAAGTAAAACTTCCATCTGGATTTTCTGTAATTTTAGGAGTTGTCAGGCTTTCGTTAACCAATACTTTTAGATTAAATTTCGGGATGCTAACTGCATTGGCAAAACTTAAAAAATATTCATAATCGGTCGCAGAATTTTTTAATTCCTGATTGTAAGTAATTTTAATCATTCTGCTGCCTCTCGCAGTAATAGGATAAATTCTAGTTCTGAAATTGTTTCCGGCTACTTTTTCAATAATACCTGGATCTACATTTCTTTTTTCAATACTTTCAAATACTTCTTTAGCTCGTTCTTTTGGAACAGGAACGGCATCTCTTAAGCTTCCGTTAATATCCAAAGCATAACCGCTTACGCTAACTCCTTCTGGCAACGGAAGTGTAAAATTACCTTCTAAAATTCTGTCTCCAGGATTGTAAAATGTATAAGTTGCGGTAGTTGAAGCAAGATTTCCTAAAATTTTGGTTTCAATTTTCACCTCCTGTAAGATGACCGAATTTTTTTTCTGATTTTCGACATCCAGAGTTGGAATCTGTGAAAAAGCGACACCACAGAATAGTAGTGCGCAAATACTAAAAAATTTATTCATAATTAATTAAGTGCGATTTTTTATTCGGTTATAAACGTAGGAAAATTCTTTTAAATTTAAAAGTTTTTCTGAACTTTTCAAATTAGAGAGAATTAATATGTTTAGCCACAATTCCAAAATTTATACCTTGAACTTGATCTACTCCACTGAAATTAACCGCAATCAGTTGGCCACATTCATTAAAAACTGGTGCGCCGCTCGCGCCATGTGTAGAAGTTATACTGTATTGAATTTTATTACCATCAGATTCTTTACTAATTTGACCATTGTAAAGCTGTACTTTTATGCCGGAGTTTGTTTGTGCCAAATCCATTCCCATCGGATAACCTACCATTATTGCTTTTTGGCCAGGAGCTAAAGAAGCATCATTATCAATAATATTATCAAGACTAATGATGTTGGTAACAGTTTGTGGAGTTTTATGAGTAACTAACTGTAAAAGACCTAAATCAACATTAGTGTCATCTGAAACTTTTTTAACCTCACAACTATTCCATTCACTATCAGAATTATGAAGTGCTACTTCAATGTCTACAGTTTTTACATACACTTCAATGTTTTCTATAGGCACATATTCTTTTACCGGAATAGATGCTTGCAATATCAGTAGATACTTGCGCTGTATCTGTTTCTGTTTCATTAGAACTAACAAATTCTTCACCCGCAGACTCAGTAGTTTCTTCGCCTGATTCTTCATATTCTCCGTCTCCTTCACCTTCATCATACGAGACCGAAGCATGTGACCAGTTGTTGTCAATAAAACTTTCATAGTCATTTTCAGAAACATCGGTAGTAAGAATAGAAGCAACCTTCATTCGTAGATTTCGTATAGTAGTATTTACTTTGGCGCTTTCTTCATCTGATGAATCCCATGGTTGTAAAACATGTCTATTGGTAATCATGTCACCTTCTGTATCAACAAAAAAGCCAGTTCCGTAAATTGTTTCTTCCTTAGCATCCTCAACATTAAGCTGAATTTCTTTTCCGTTAATTTTAGCAAAATAGCCATATCTATGCTTTATAAGCACAACTGCGTCTTTGTAAGCATCATAGATTTTGGTATCTGTGCCTAAACAAATAGCTTCTTTTTTAGGCGTAAAATATTTAAAACCTAAAAAGCCTGCAGCAGAGAGAACGATAATAGCAATGAGAACAAATTTGAAACGATTTCTTTTTTTCTTGACTGTTGTTTCCAAGTCTTCGTTTGGGGCGATCTTTCTAATTTTCATTTAAAGTATTGGTTGAAAAATGTTAATTGAATGGGTTTGGGTTCAAAAAAAATAGACTTTATATAAAGTCTATTTTTTTTCAAATGTAGTAATTTGTTTGCTAAAAAAAAGCAAAAACAAAATCAATTGTATGTTCTTTATTAACGGAGTTTTGTCTTGTTTTTGAATGTTGTAACAAGGCTTGTGAAAGTATTTTCTTGTAAAACAATTTGGTAAAAGTAAAGTGTTGTTTTACAGTTTTTTAAATGTAATTTTTAGTTTGTGTTTGAATATTGATAAAAAAAATGGCGAGAAGCATTTGTTTTAAAAATAAAACCCGACAGGTTTTAAAAACCTGTCGGGTTTTGAATATCATAAAATCCAACGTGTAATTTGGAATTTTAATTTTGGAATTTATCCAACTAATTCCACAAATTTAAACTCGCCGTCAACAACAACTTTAGTTAAACCGTGTTTAGATAAGTTTTTCATAGACACATCCCATTTTTTACCGCTTAAGTTAGCTGTAATTTTTAGTCGCGTTAAATCCATTCTATTTTCATTTTTGGTAAGCAAGTCAATGATGAATTTTTCTTCGTCAGAAAGTTCGATTTGAGCTTGTTTTTTCTCCGGACGCATTTGTGGGAACAATAAAACTTCCTGAATAGAAGCATTGTTTGTTAAATACATAATCAAACGATCCATTCCAATTCCCATTCCAGATGTTGGAGGCATACCATATTCAAGAGCTCTTAAGAAATCTTCGTCGATAATTCCGTTTGCTTCATCATCACCTTTTGCCGCCAAACGCATCTGATCTTCAAAACGCTCTCTTTGGTCAATTGGGTCATTTAATTCAGAATATGCATTTGCAATTTCTTTACCGCAAACCATTAATTCAAAACGCTCAGTCAAATCTGGATTATCGCGGTGCTCTTTACAAAGCGGTGACATTTCTTTAGGATAATCTGTAATGAAAGTTGGCTGAATATAATTTCCTTCACATTTAGCTCCAAAAATTTCATCAATCAATTTTCCTTTACCCATTGTTTCGTCAACCTCGATTCCCATTCCGCGAGCAGCTTCAAACAATTCTTGTTCTGTTTTTCCAGAAATATCAAAACCAGTAAAATGTTTGATAGAATCTGTCATTGTAACACGAGCGTAAGGCGCTTTAAAGTTAATTTTGTGCTCGCCAAAAGTAACTTCGCTAGTTCCGTTAACTGCAATTGCACAATGCTCTAATAAACCTTCAGCAAATTCCATCATCCAGTTGTAGTCTTTGTAGGCTACATATATTTCCATTGCCGTAAACTCAGGATTATGCGTTCTGTCCATACCTTCGTTACGGAAGTTTCTAGAAAACTCATAAACACCTTCAAATCCACCAACAATTAATCTTTTTAAGTATAACTCATTTGCAATACGCATATAAAGCGGAATATCAAGCGAGTTGTGATGCGTAATAAATGGTCTTGCCGAAGCTCCACCAGGAATAGATTGTAAAACAGGAGTGTCAACCTCTAAATATCCTGCATCGTTAAAATAACCACGCATCGCACTGAACAATTTAGTACGTTTGATGAAAGTTTCTTTAACCTGAGGATTTACTGTTAAATCTACATAACGCATTCTATAACGCAATTCAGCGTCGTTAAAAGCATCGTGAACATTTCCTTCTTCGTCAACTTTTGGTAACGGTAACGGACGCAAAGTTTTGCTTAAGAAAGTAAAACCAGTTACACGAATACATTTTGCACCAACTTGAGTTGTAAACAATTCACCTTCAATACCAATAAAATCACCTAGATCGGTTAATTTTTTGAACACTTGGTTGTATAGCGTTTTATCGTCACCTTCACACAAAACATCGCGATTTACGTACAATTGAATACGTCCTTCGCTATCTTGTAACTCAGCAAAACAAGCTTTACCTTGATCGCGAACACTCATCAAACGACCCGCAACGATAACCTTCTTACCCTCTTCAAACGTTTCCTTTATCTGCTTAGATGTATGATTTACAGGAAAAAGATTAGCTGGATAAGGATTGATTCCTAAGTTGCGTAAGTTCTGAAGTTTTTCTCTTCTAATGATTTCTTGTTCTGATAATGCCATTTTGTGCTATTTTTTTAAGTGTGCAAAGATAAAATTTTTGTTTCAAGTTTCAACTCAAAGTGTTAAGGTTTTTTGCGGCAGAAATTTTCGTCTTTTCATGAACGTTTTGTCCCGCTATACGCTTGTATCTTTTCCTTGCTAAAGAAGCAAGAAAAAGGATACCGCTTCTATCGGGGCTAGATTAGAAATTTTCGTTTTCAAAAGAGTTTTTAGTTGGAATGCAATGACTGAAAAAACTTACTATATTAGCTTTTTGTAACTTTAGAATTTTAACAAAAAATGAAATATTTATCCGTTTTTTTACTGTTGTTTTCTTTTATAAGCTGTCAAATTACAGAAACACTTACCATAAATTCAGACAGAAGCGGAAGTATCGAAGTATACAGTCTTCGAGATGAGAATAGTTTCGCACAGTTAGGAAGACAAGATTTTGGAGATGAAAAATTTATAGACACAACTTTTACTTTTCGAGATTACATCGTCAAGTACCAAGATACTTTTGTGAAATTTAATAAAGCCGACCAAGCTTTATTTACAGAGCATGCAAATGTAAAAATGCAGATCAAATTGGACCCAATTCAAATGGAAAATTTCAACAAAGTAGCTTTTGAATTTAAGAACATAGAAGAAATACCCAATCTTTATGAAAGCCTTGGATTGGCAAATTCTCTTAAAGAAAATTATCCCATATACAGAAAAAGCTATAAAATAAAATACACTTTTGATGGTAAAGTCTTTAAAAGAACTTTAGCCATAACCAATCCAGAAAAGTTTGAAAAAGATAAAAAAGAAATGGATGAACACGAAAAAATATATTCTAAGTATAAAGTAATGCAATCCTATACGCTCAAATATTATTTTCCTCAAAAAATAAAATCGGTTTCAAATTCAAACGCAATTATTGGTTCAGACCAAAAATCTTTAAGCTTAAAATTTCAGCTTTCATATTGTTTAAAAAATCCAGAAAGTACAAATCTAGAAGTTGTTTTAGAATAAAAAGGTTTTAGCGGGTTTTTAAATAAAGTTAGCGCCTTAAAAAAGTTCGTATCTTTGATGAAAAATTGTACATCGATGAAATTATACAAATTACTTTGTTTTTCTTTTTTAATAGCGACTTTAACTAGCTGTACTTTCACTGAAAATGTTTACATAAACGATAACGGAACCGGAAAATTCTCTGTAGATATGGATGGTTCTCCTATAATGGAAATGGCTGGTGATCAAATTGCAGGTCAAATGGGAGACAATAAAAAAGATATAGATACTACTTTTACTTTCAAAGAAGTATTTCAAGAGAAAAAAGACAGTATCGCCAAATTGTCGCCAGAAACGCAAAAAGAACTTAAAAAACTGGAAAGTTATGTTGTATCGACAAAAATAAGTTCAGAGAAGAAAGAATTTCTAATGAACATGTCAACTGATTTTAAAAACGTAAACGAATTACAAGATATTTTACAGACATTGGGCACGCTTCAAAAATTAGAAGGAGGCAAAAATCCTATGGGAAGCGGTTTCGGAGATAATGGCAGTAAATTAAGTTATACTTTTGACGGAAAGAAATTTACAAGAAAAGCAGTAGTCGATCAACAAAAAAAGGCGACGAAAGGCGCAAGATGCAGAAGGAGATATGTCAAAAATGATGTTTGCTTCGTCTAGCTACATTGTAAAATATCACTTTCCAAAAAAAATAAAGAAAGTCTCTAATCCAAGTGCTTTGTTTAGCGACGACAGAAAATCAATTACAATTCAATACTCTTTTACGGATTATATGGAGAATCCCGACAAACTTGACTGTGATGTTGAGTTTGAAAAATAATTAAAATGAACAAGAAAATCCAACTTCAGGATCTGGGTAAAAAAGATTATAAATCTACTTGGGAATATCAAGAAGAAATCTTTAAAGACATAGTCGATTTAAAAATCAAGAATAGAAGAGAAGAACTAGAGTCGCCAACACCAAATTATTTGCTGTTTGTAGAGCATCCTCATGTTTATACTTTGGGGAAAAGTGGCGATCTAGAGAACTTATTATTAAACGAAAAACAACTCGAAGCCAAAGGAGCAACTTTTTATAAGATCAATCGTGGCGGAGATATTACGTATCACGGACCTGGACAAATTGTAGGTTATCCGATTTTAGATTTAGAAAATTTCTTTACTGATATTCATAAATACCTTCGTTTGTTAGAAGAATCAATCATTCTAACTTTGGCAGAATACGGTTTAGAATCGGGCAGAAGCGAAGGAGAAACTGGAGTTTGGCTTGGCGTAGGAACTCCGTTTGCACGTAAGATATGCGCAATGGGTGTTCGTGCTTCAAGATGGGTTACCATGCACGGATTTGCTTTAAATGTAAATGTCGATTTAGGATATTTTGATAATATTATTCCATGCGGTATTCGCGGAAAAGGCGTTACTTCTTTAAACGTTGAACTCGGGGTAGAAAAAGTAAATGAAGAAGAAATAAAAGCTAAAATCATAAAACATTTCGCAGAGCTCTTCGAAGCTGAATTTGTTTAAAAACATCTCTAAGAAAGTAAACCGTTTCAGATATTCATTTGAAACGGTTTTTTATTTCGTGTGAATTTTTAGAGAGAAATCGGTTTTTTTCTAAAAAAATATTGAAAAAAGAGAAAAACCATTTCGCAAAAGTTAAGATTTTGAAAGAAAGACAAATTATAGATTATTCGTCGTTCTCTAAGGTATTTATGCTAAATTTGAGTACTTACTATTAAATTTTTAATTCCTGATTGCTTATGAGAAAAATCTACTTATTCTGTTTTCTTTTTGTGCTAAATGGTCTTTTTGCCCAAAAGAAAGATAAATTATATCCAGTTACAGTTTATGAAAAAGTGTGGCAGGAAAAAAATAGCGATACTAGATTAAAGATGATAAAATCAATCTGGTTAGAAGACAGTACTTTTGAAGATCCTTCAGCTTCTATAAAAGGAACTGTTGCGTTTAATAATGTTATTAACGAATTTTACAAGAAAAACCCAGATGCAGTTTTAACTTCGGGAGCCAAAATTGTAAAGGACAATTATGTAACTTGGGAATGGAAAATTCTTGATTCTAAAAATAATCTTGTAATGGCTGGACGTGATTTTGCACGTTTAAACGGAAAAGGTCAGGTAAGTAAAATTATTAGTTTCTGGGATAAAGGAGCAACTTTGTCTGAGGCAGATATTTTAAAGAATCTAGAAGCTGATAATTTGAAAGTAGTGGCGAAATATTATGAAAGTCTTTTTAAAACAAGAGACTTTGATGCTTTGAGTGCTTTAATTGCAGACGGAGCAGTTTATAATCAGGCTACAGGATTGCCTTACGGAGGAACTTATATTGGTTTTAGCGAATGGACAAAAATGTTCACAAAATCAACAGAGTTTTTTGATTTACAGATAGAAAAAGAACCGGTTTATTTTAGTGATGCTTCTAAAAATGAAGTAATCATTTATTTTACAATAAGCTGTAAATCTAAAAAATCAGGTAAAACAATGTCAGTTCCAATTTCAGAACATTTTGATTTGAAGGACGGAAAAATTACGGCTGTCAGACCTTTTTACTATGACACAAAAACATTTGCAGAATTCTTAAAAAGTAAAAAATAATAAAAAACGACCTATACAAAATAGGTCGTTTTTTATTAGATGAGATCAAGTTCTAGTTGCTCTGGCAAAAGTCTAAAACTCATTCTATGGTATTTTGTGGTTCCAAATTCTTTAATGGCTTCACGATGCTCTTTGGTCGGATATCCTTTGTTTTGTTTCCAATTGTACATCGGAAATTCTTCGTGAATTTGATCCATATATTCGTCGCGATATGTTTTTGCTAAAACAGATGCGGCGACAATACTCAAGTATTTTCCATCGCCTTTGATAATACTTTGATTCGGGATCGATTTTAAAAGCGCAATTTCTTCCTGAGAAAACTGTTTTCCAAAAGTATTTTTAAGTCCGAGTTTAGCATTTAAGGAACGATTTCCATCAACAATAATATATTCGGGAACATGCTTTAACTTTAAAATGCATTCTTGCATTCCTTTCATAGAAGCATTTAAAATATTTATTTCATCAATTTCGTCTGGAAACAAATGTGTAACGGCAAAACATAAAGCTTCTTTTTCTATAATTGGTCTTAAAAGCGCTCTTGTTTTTTCAGACAATTGCTTACTATCATTCAAGATTTTATTTTCAAAATGTTCGGGTAAAATTATAGTCGCGGCAGTAACTGGGCCAGCTAGACATCCTCTGCCAGCCTCATCGGTTCCGGTTTCCAAAACAAATCCTGAGAAATTTTTTTCGAGCATTTTTTAGGTTTTAAATAACAAATTAGATGAAATTTTTGGCAAAAATATTCGTTTTCGTACTGTCAGCCAAGGCAATTGTATAAAATGAAGTGTTTTTTTATTTATTTGTTTTTATAATTTACCTTTGCTTAGCAAATTTTGTCAAAATAAATTTATACAAAGCCATCAAATGAGAATATTCATTTTTCTATATCTATTAGTTGTACCAACTTTATTGTTTTCTCAAGAAAAAAATCCTGCTTCTAAAAATAATTTAGATATGAATACGAAATATTCAAGTATTACGGATACAGTAAAAAAGAAAAAACAAAAAATAGCGAAAATAGACCAGTATAAAATTGTTACTCTAGAACACGATACAATTTATGCTGATACTTCGTTGACTCTTAAAAGTGCTTACAAACAAAATCATCTAAGAAAAGATCTTTTTGGTCTTATGGAGTTCTCTAATATTGGACAGCCTTTAAATACATTACAATATAGTTTGACAAGTTTTTCTCCGTATCCTGAAATCGGTTTTAGTGGCAAGCATTCTATTTACATGCAGGCAGATCAAATTAGATATTATTCTGTTGCAACACCTTTTACGGAGTTGTTTTTTAACACTACAATTAAAAAAGGGCAAAATGTAGATTCATTTATCACATTAAACGTTTCTAAAAATCTTAATTTTTCTATTGCTTATAAAGGATTAAGATCTGAAGGAGATTATAATAACCAATTGGTTAGTGCAGGAAATTTAAGAATTACAACCAGTTATGCTACAACAGACAAGCGTTATGCGATAAATGCACATTTTACAAATCAAGATATTTTAAATGAAGAAAATGGAGGTATAACGAGTGATTCTGATTTTGAAAGCAATAGTAATGATTATAAAAACCGACAGAGATTGCAGGTTTATTTAACCGATGCAGAATCATTTTTAAAAGGGCGAAGATTGTTTTTTGACCATGCTTTTAGAGTAAATCCAAAAGATGGAAGCAATAACCTTTATATAACGCATCAATTTAATTATGAATATAAAGATTACGAATATAAGCAACCAACGGTAATTTCGACTATAACTTCTAATGACGGAACAACTAGCCGCATACAACGATTTGGAGATTCCTATTCGTCAGGCAATATTAACGATCAGACCAAATATGAGAGACTTTATAACAAAGTAGGTGCAGCTTATGAGAATTCGCTGTTAGGTAAATTTATATTTTTTATAGACGATTACAGATCTAATTACAAATACAACCGAGTTATTATTGGTTCTGATGGAAATGCGATTCCAGATAATTTGTTTTTGCAGTTTAATAATTTCGGTGCTCAGTATGAATATCAGAAAAACAAATGGAACGGTAGATTTTTGTATTCTAGATCAATTACCAACCAATCGCTTTCAGATTTAGATGCAAAGTTGCGATATAATATGAACGAAAAAATCAAGTTTGATTTTAGATATCGCAATATCAATAAACTGCCTAATAACAATTATAATTTGTATCAAAGTAGTTGGATTTCATATAATTGGGCAAATAATTTTAAAAACGAAAAAATCAATTCGTTAAGTGCAGAAATTACAACTCCTTGGTTAACAGGGCAAGTTCAGTATACGGTATTAAAAGATCATTTGTATTTTACAGATATGGCTACAGATGCGGAGCAAGCAGCTCAAGAGCAGATCGTTAAGCCAATGCAGTATGGAAATGTAATTAACTATTTAGAAATAAAAGCAAGCAGAGAGTTTAAATTTGGACCTTTTGCATTAGATAATACGCTTTTGTACCAAAAAGTAGATCAATCAGATTTAATTTTAAATGTACCTGATTTTGTAACTAGAAACACATTCTATTATTCAAATCATTTCTTTAAAAAAGCTTTATTTATGCAAACAGGACTTGTGTTTAATTACCTTACGAAGTATTACGGAGATGATTATAACCCTGTTATTGCTGAATTTTTTGTACAGCAGGAGAAAAAAACGGGTGGTTTTGCAACATTCGATTTCTTTGTGAATGCCAGAATACGCCAAACGCGTTTTTATTTAAAAGCAGAGCATTTTAATGCTTTGTTTTCGCAGAGCAACTATTATTCAGCGCCACATAATCCATATCGTGATTTTGTGTTGCGTTTTGGTCTGGTTTGGAATTTCTTCCAATAAAAACAGACTATTTTTTATTTAGAACCACTTAATAAAACTTAAATAAAAATGGACTTTTCAAATAATATTTTAGAAACAATTGGTAACACGCCATTAGTAAAACTGAACAAAATTGTTGCTGAAATTGATGCATTAGTATTGGCAAAAGTCGAAACCTTTAATCCTGGTAATTCTGTAAAAGACAGAATGGCTGTAAAAATGATTGAAGATGCTGAGGCAGATGGCCGATTAAAACCTGGAGGGACTATTATTGAAGGAACTTCTGGAAATACGGGAATGGGACTTGCACTTGTGGCAATCGTAAAAGGCTACAAATTAATTTGTGTTATTTCAGACAAACAGTCTAAAGAAAAAATGGATATTCTTCGTGCTGTTGGTGCAAAAGTTGTTGTTTGTCCTACAGATGTTGAGCCTACAGATCCACGTTCATATTATTCAGTTTCAAAGCGTTTAGCAGAAGAAACGCCAAATTCTTGGTACGTAAATCAGTACGATAATATGTCAAATTCGTTGGCGCACTATGAGCAAACTGGACCAGAAATTTGGAAGCAGACTGATGGAAAAATCACTCATTTTGTTGTTGGTGTTGGAACAGGAGGAACTATTTCTGGAGTTGGAAAATATTTGAAGGAACAAAATCCAAATATTAAAATCTGGGGTATTGATACTTATGGTTCTGTTTTTAAGAAATACCATGAAACAGGAATTTTCGACGAAAACGAAATCTATTCGTATATAACAGAAGGTATTGGAGAAGATATTCTACCTAAGAATGTTGATTTTTCTCTAATTGACGGTTTTACAAAAGTAACCGATAAAGATGCTTGCGGTTTATACTAGAAAGATTGCTCTTGAAGAAGGAATTTTTGTTGGAAATTCTGCTGGAGCTTGTATAAAAGGTTTGTTACAGTTAAAAGAACATTTTAAACCAGATGATGTAGTTGTGGTATTATTTCACGATTCTGGAAGCCGTTATGTTGGAAAAATGTTTAATGATGATTGGATGCGCGAACGCGGATTTTTGGAAGAAAACATTACAAAAGCAGAAGACGTTATTAAAGATCATATTGACAAAGAATTAATCGTTGTTCGTACAGAGGAATTGGTCTCGCATGCAATTGAGCGTATGCGTAAATATAAGATTTCGCAAATTCCAGTTGTAGATATCAATGGTTTTGTTGGTTCTGTAGACGAAACAGATTTGTTTAGAAGTTATGTTGAAGATAAAAATGTTGCCGAAAAACCAATTAAAGAGGTAATGGGTAAACCTTTTCCAATTGTAAAATTAGGAACACCAATTGAGGAAGTTTCGAAACTTTTCAGCAAAGAAAATGACGCTGTTTTGGTTGATTTAGGAAACGGACATCATCACATTATTACTAAATATGATATTATTGGCGCAATAAAATAAGCCTTTATAAATACAAATAATCCATAAATCTTGTTGTAAAACAATTAGGTTTATGGATTTGTCTTTTAAATATATAAAATGAATTTTACAGCTATAGATTTTGAAACCGCAACAGGATATCATCCATGTTCGGTGGGTATTGTAACAGTCGAAAACGGAATTATAGTTGACGAGTATGTAACTTTAATTAAGCCACCAAATAATGAGTATAATCCGTTTACGATTCGTGTTCATGGAATTTACCCAAAAGATACTATCAACGCAAAATCTTTTTTTCAAATTTACCCTGAGATTGAAAAGAGACTAAAAAATAGAGTTGTGGTAGCGCATAATGAAAGTTTTGACCGGAATGTTTTAATGAAAACAATGTTGCTTCATGGCTTAAATTATGAAGATTTGAATATTGCTACAAAATGGGAATGCACGGTTAAAATCTATAAAGCAAAAGGCATAAAGCCAACAAAACTAAGTGATTGCTGTCGCGAAATGGATATTCAGCTCAATCACCACGAAGCTTTATCAGATGCAAGGGCATGTGCTAAGTTATATATGCTTCGTTAATTTTTTATATTTGTAAGAATAATATTAAAAAATAATTTACTTTTAGATTTTGTAACAGCATCATAAAATCTAAAAATGAAAGAAGACTTTCTTCATTATCTCTGGAAATTCAAGAAATTTGATAACTTGAATTTAAAAACTGTCCAAGGCGAAGTAATAACAATCTTAAAATCGGGCGATTATCTAGAACTTGCCGGGCCTGATTTTTTCAATGCTTATATAGAAATTGGAAATCAGAAATGGGCAGGCAATGTCGAGATTCATTTAAAATCTTCAGATTGGTATTTGCACAATCATGAGAAAGATCCTGCCTACAAAAATGTCATTCTTCACGTAGTGTGGGAAAACGATACTGCTGTTTTTAGAGAAAACAATACTGAAATTCCTGTTTTGGTTCTTAAAGATTATGTTTCAAAAGAAATAATCGAAAATTATAATACATTGGTTGCTCCAAAAACTTGGATTTCTTGCGAAAGACAATTAAAAGATATTGATGGTTTTGTTTTTAAAAACTGGCAAGAAAGATTATTTTTTGAGCGTTTAGAGCGAAAATCTAAGTTTATTTATCAATTATTAGAAGAAACCAATCAAGATTGGGAAGCCGTCTTATTTTGCCTTCTAGCAAAGAATTTTGGTTTGAATACAAATGGAAATTCCTTTCTGCAGATTTCAAAAGCAATTCCGTTTGCTATAATCAGAAAAGAGAGTTTTGAGGTTGAAAATTTAGAAGCGCTACTATTTGGAACTTCAAATTTATTAAATGCAGAAAAAGAAGATGTTTACTATAAAGATTTAAAATTTCGTTATTTCTATTTGCTACATAAATATCAAATAGAAAAAACATATACAGAACCACTTCAGTTTTTTAAACTTCGGCCAGATAATTTCCCAACAATTAGACTTTCTCAATTGGCGGCATTATATCATAGACATCAAAATCTGTTTTCAAAAATTATTGATTTAAAATCAGTCGATACTGTACATAGTTTGTTAACGGTATCTGCGAGCCTTTATTGGCAAAATCACTATAAGTTTGATAAAGAAAGTCCAAAGAAATCAAAAACACTTTCTAAGTCATTTATAGATCTACTGCTTCTAAATACGATTGTTCCGCTCCAATTTGCGTATTCAAACATCATGGGTGAATCAATTGCCGAAGATTTAATTGATTTTATGAATGAAGTTACTTCAGAGAAAAATGCTATTATCGATAAATTCAATTCGTTTGGCATTAAGTCAAAAACGGCATTTGATAGTCAGGCATTATTAGAACTCAAAAATGAATATTGCGAACGCAAGGCTTGCTTAAAATGCGCTATCGGATTGGAGTTGCTTAAAAATAATTAACGAATTAGAAAATTTCATAATTAGATAATTCCTATTTTTGTAAATCTAAAATCTAAAAAGAAATGTCAGCAATTTTAAAACTAAAATTCTTTTTTGAAAAATATGGTTTCCATGTTTCTTCAAGACTAGCAGATAAACTTGGAATGCGCGTAACAAGTGTGCGCTTGTTTTTTATTTACATTTCTTTTGTTACAGCTGGTTTAGGGTTTGGAGTTTATTTAACTCTTGCTTTCTGGATCAGACTAAAAGATTTAATTCGCTCAAAAAGAACATCAGTATTCGATTTATAAAAAAAAGCTCCAATTTTAAATTGGAGCTTTTTTATGAAGTTGTATTTATTATTCTTCTGTTGTATTGTTAAGTCTAGATCTTTTCTTACTATATCCAAAGTATACAATTATACCCAGAATAAGCCATCCAAAAGATAATAACTGCGCATCTTTACTTAAATTAAAAATTAAATAAGAATTGATTGCAATTCCTAGTACCGCAATAATTGGTAAAGCGGGAACTTTAAATGTTCTTGTTAATCCTGGTTGTTTTACTCTTAAAATCCAAACAGCGATACAAACCATTGTAAAGGCAAACAAAGTACCAAAACTTGTCATATCAGCCAATTTGTTGATTGGTGTAAAAGCAAGAACAGTTGCGATAATAGCTCCAAGAATCATTAAGTTCGTTTTTGGAGTTCCAGAAATAGGGTTTACTTTAGAGAAAACAGAAGGAATTAAACCATCTTTAGACATTCCAAGAAAAATTCTAGATTGTCCCATGATCATAACCATCAATACTGAAATTAAACCAATAGTCGCAGCAACAGTAATAATAGAGCCAGCCCAGCCCTGTCCAGCAATATCAAATGCATAAGCAACAGGAGCTTTAATAGCCTCAGGATATTTTCCTAGTGGATTAAAGTCTTGGTAGTTCATCATTCCTGTTAATACTAAAGAAACAAGAATGTATAAAGTTGTACAGATTAATAAAGAAGCAATGATCGCAAAAGGAACATCTTTTTTAGGATTGATAGCTTCTCCAGCTTGTGTAGAAACAGCATCAAAACCAACATAAGCAAAGAAGATCGCAGCAGCTCCAGAAACGATTCCTCCAATTCCGTAAGCATTGTGTGTAGTTTCTTTTTCAATAATCTGAGTTGCTTCAGGAATAAACGGACTCCAGTTTGCTGTATTAATAAAGAAAAGACCAGCAATAATTACAAAGATTACAGCAGATACTTTAAGAATAACAATTGCGTTATTTGCTTTAGCGGCGCTTTTTGTTCCTTTAATAAGCAATGAAATAACTAAAAGAACAATCAAGAAAGCTGGAAGATTCATAGAAAAACCTTCTCCTGTGTAGCTTGCAGGATCTGTAGTTAACCAATCAGGAAGGTGAATGTGAAATATTTTTAGCAATTTGTTAAAGTATCCGGACCAGGAAACCGCTACAGTCATAGACCCCATTGCATACTCGAGAATTAGACCCCATCCAATAATCCAAGCAAAAACTTCTCCAATTGTACCGTAAGCATATGCGTAAGCAGATCCCTCAACAGGTAAAATAGAAGCAAATTCAGAATAGCAAAGAGCCGCAAAAACACACGCAATACCTGCGATGATAAACGAAATTGCTAATGCTGGACCTGCATGATAATAAGCCCCAGTACCTGTAAGTACAAAAATTCCCCCACCGATAATGGCACCAACACCAATGGCAGTAAGACTCCATTTTCCTAGGACTCTCTTTAAATCACTTTTTTTCATATCGGCCTCAAAGGCTGATATAGGTTTAACTCTCCAAATTGACATATTATTTTATTGGTTTATTTGTTATTAAGTGCCAAATGTATTGTTTTTTGTAAAAAATAAAAACAATTATCATGTTTTAAGTTATAAAATCTTTGTTTTTTTTACAGTACTCGTAAGAAACTTTCTCTAAGTATTGACATTCATTAAGCTAATTGGACTTTTATAAAAGATTCGATAATTTTTTAAAAACTACTTTTCTTACTAATTTCTATTATAAATTTGAAGGATTTTTCTTTCTTGTTCAGACAAAAATATTTTAGTTATGAATTTTAAGTTTTTCAACAAGTATTTTCATTTTACAAAACAGCGGCGAATAGGCCTTTTTATGCTCTTCATTATTATGATAGGGTTGCAACTGTTTTATTATTTATCCGATTTTAATATTTCAGAAAGTAAAAGTTCTGAAAAAGAGCAATGGCTTGCTCTACAGTCAGAAATCGATAAGGAAAAGTTAGACGATAAAAAGGTAAGCCCAATTAATTATCTTTTCAACCCTAATTTTATTTCTGATTATAAAGGATACAAACTCGGAATGTCGGTAGAGGAAATTGATCGACTAATGGCATTTCGGAAAGAGAATAAGTATGTAAACTCAGCAGAAGAATTTCAGAAAGTCACAGGAGTTTCAGATTCACTATTAGATAAAATTTCTCCTTTGTTTAAATTTCCAGATTGGAAACAGAATAAAAATAATTATAGTACTGAGAAAAAAGATTTTAGTATAAATAGTTTTCCAAAAAAAGAAAAGCTTCCAATATTAGATATTAATGAAGCAACTCAAGAAGATCTGATTAAAATCTACGGAATAGGAGAAGGGCTGTCTTCTAGAATCTTAAAACAAAAAGAAATTTTGGGTTCATTCGTTTCAATGGAGCAAATGAAAGATATTTGGGGGCTTTCTCCAGAAGTTGTCAATGAATTAAATGCTCATTTTAAAGTTGTAATTCCTTCAAACTTGAAGAAAATAAATGTAAATGAGGCTTCATTAAAAGAATTGGCTCAATTTTCATACTTCAAATACACACTCGCAAAACAAATAGTCACTTATAGAAGTATGAACGGAAATTTTAATAATATTGAGGATTTAGCAAAAATTAAAGATTTTCCTGTTGAAAAAGCAAAAATAATTAGTTTATATTTGGAGTTCTAAAAAGAAACTAACTCATGAACTTTGATTACAACGAAACACAACTAATGATTGCACAGTCTATAAAAGACTTTGCAGAAAAAAATATTAGACCTTATATAATGGAATGGGACGAAGCGCAAATTTTCCCAATCCAATTGTTTAAGCAACTTGGCGAGATGGGCTTCATGGGAGTTTTAGTTCCAGAAGAGTATGGAGGTTCAGGTTTGGGGTATCACGAATATATTACAGTTGTAGAAGAAATTTCAAAAGTAGATCCATCAATCGGGTTGTCTGTTGCTTGCGCACAATTCTTTATGCACCAATCATATCTTAACGTTCGGAAACGAAGAGCAAAAGAAAAAATGGCTTCCTAAACTTGCTACCGCTGAATTCATAGGTGCGTGGGGATTAACAGAACACAATACAGGTTCAGATGCTGGCGGTATGAATACTACTGCAGTTAAAGACGGAGACCATTGGATTGTAAACGGTGCTAAAAACTTTATTACGCATGGTATTTCTGGAGATGTTGCAGTTGTAGTAGTGCGAACTGGAGAAAAAGGAGATTCTAAAGGAATGACTGCTTTTGTTTTTGAAAAGGGAATGAAAGGCTTTTCATCAGGCAAAAAAGAGAATAAATTAGGAATGAGAGCAAGCGAAACTGCCGAATTGGTTTTTGATAATTGTCGAGTTCCCGATGAAAATAGATTAGGAGAAGTTGGAGAAGGTTTTGTTCAGGCAATGAAAATTCTTGATGGCGGGAGAATCTCGATAGGGGCTCTATCTTTAGGAATTTCAAAAGGAGCGTATGAAGCTCGCATTAAAATATTCAAAAGAAAGACATCAATTTGGACAGCCAATTAGTAATTTTCAAGGAATCTCTTTTAAATTGGCAGACATGGCAACAGAAATTGAGGCTTCGGAATTATTGCTTCATAAAGCGACTTTTTTAAAGCAAAAGCATAAACCAGTAACCACATCTGGTGCTATGGCAAAAATGTATGCTTCAGAAGCATGTGTCAAAATTGCAAATGATGCTGTTCAGATTCATGGAGGTTATGGTTACACTAAAGATTTTCCAGTGGAAAAATTCTATAGAGATTCTAAATTATGTACTATAGGAGAGGGAACAACCGAAATCCAAAAGGTTGTCATTTCTAGAAACTTATTGAAATAAGCATTTGGAAGACGAAATGAAGTTGGTAAATACTAGTTTTCTTCCTGATTATAGGTTTTAAGTGAAAATAATTTAAAATTTATAACTCATAATTCATAATTAATATATACATTTGCGACCTTAACGAGAGGAGGTGTCTATATTATGTTAATTATACCAATTAAAGACGGAGAAAATATCGATAGAGCATTAAAGCGCTATAAAAGAAAATTTGATAAAACAGGAACTGTTCGTCAATTAAGAGCACGTACTGCTTTTATTAAACCATCTGTTATCAAAAGAGCTCAAATTCAAAAAGCGACTTACATTCAAGGCTTGAAAGACAGTTTAGAAAGTTAGTATTTAGCTTTTCAAAAATAATTACCGTTAGTTGTCAAAATGTTTTAATTTTGATACTAACGGTTTTTTTGTGCTTAATATTTAAATTATGAAAACAAATAAAGAAGCTTTTTCGGATTATCTTTTATTGGAAAAAAAATATTCTGTACATACAGTTGGAGCTTACTTGAATGATATTGTGTCTTTTGGATCTTTTGTGAAAGAATCTTTTGGGCAAGAGAGTATTGATTTGGTTAATTATAGCCAGGTAAGAAGTTGGATCGTTTTTTTGGTTGATCAGGGTATTTCGAATGTTTCCATCAATAGAAAAATGGCTTCTTTAAAAGCATTTTATAAATTTCTTTTGAAAACAAAACAAATAGAGGTTAATCCTATGCTGAAGCATAAATCTCTAAAAACGCCCAAAGTGGTTCAGATTCCTTTTTCGGAAAAAGAACTGGCTGATTTGTTTACAGTGATAGGTGCTCCTGTTGGTTTTGAGGAAATAAGAGATAGGCTTATTGTGGAGATGTTTTATGTGACAGGGATGCGTCGAGCGGAATTGATTAATTTGATGATTAAAAATGTGGATCGTTCAAATGGTTTGATTAAGGTTTTGGGAAAAAGAAATAAAGAGCGCATTATTCCGATTTTGCCGATTATTGCAGATCAGATTGATTTGTATGTAAAGGAAAGGGATGATTTGGATAGTTTGGTAAATTATGAGTGTTTTTTTGTTTCGAAAAAAGGGTTAAAATTGAGCGAATCTTTTGTTTATCGTTTAATAAATTCATACTTTAGTAGGGTCTCAGAAAAGGTAAAAAAAAGTCCGCATGTGCTTCGTCATACTTTTGCAACACACCTTTTGAATAATGGGGCAGATTTGAATTCAGTTAAAGAATTACTAGGGCATTCTAGTTTGGCGTCTACGCAAGTTTATACTCATAATAGTTTAGCGGAGCTTAAGAAAGTGTATAGAGGTGCGCATCCTAGAAGTAAATAGTAGTTCTAAATGTTAATCCTAAAATTTTTATTATGAAGGTAGATGTTCATGCAGTTAATTTTACTGTCGACAGAAAATTGGTCGATTTTATCCAAGAAAGAATGGGTAAGCTAGAGAAATACTACGATCGAGTGGTTTCATCAGATGTTTTTTTGAAAGTTGAAAGAACGAGTGATAAAGAGAATAAGGTGGTGGAGATAAAGATTAATGTTCCTGGTGATGATTTTTTGGTAAAAAAACAGTGTAAAACATTTGAAGAGGCCGTTGAGCTTTCGGCAGAATCATTAGAACGTTTGCTTGTAAAAAGGAAAGAAAAAATTAGAGCGCACATTTAATTGAAATTTTTTTGAAAAAATGTTTTGATTAAAAGATAAAATAGCTACATTTGCAGTCCGTTAGAAATAGCGGACTTTTTTAATGCATTCGCCGATGTAGCTCAGCTGGCTAGAGCGACTGATTTGTAATCAGCAGGTCGTGGGTTCGAGTCCCTCTATCGGCTCAATAAATTTCAAATGCGATTTGAAATTAGTTCTTTAAAATAATGGACTTTTAAAACTAGGGGAGATACTCAAGCGGCCAACGAGGGCAGACTGTAAATCTGCTGTGTGAACTTCGCAGGTTCGAATCCTGCTCTCCCCACAAATAAAAATTTAGGTTTTAGATTGTAAGTTATAGATTGTTAAATCTGTATTTTAAAGTCTTTTGATCTGAAAAATGGAAGCTCTGCCGGTGTAGCTCAGGGGTAGAGTGCTTCCTTGGTAAGGAAGAGGTCTCGGGTTCAAATCCCGACATTGGCTCAAGTAAGTAGGAAATTGAAAATTAATATATAACTAAGATTAAAAATTAAGTAAAATGGCAAAGGAGAATTTTAATCGTTCCAAACCGCACTTAAACATAGGTACAATTGGACACGTAGATCACGGAAAAACTACATTAACTGCCGCAATTACAAAAGTATTGTCAGATGCTGGTTACTGTCAAGCAAAATCGTTTGATCAAATCGATAACGCTCCAGAGGAGAAAGAAAGAGGTATTACTATTAATACATCACACGTAGAGTACGAAACAGCTAACCGTCACTACGCTCACGTTGACTGTCCAGGTCACGCGGATTACGTAAAGAACATGGTTACTGGTGCGGCTCAAATGGACGGAGCTATCTTAGTAGTTGTCGCTACAGATGGTCCAATGCCACAAACTCGTGAGCACATCCTTCTAGGACGTCAGGTAGGTATTCCAAGAATCGTTGTTTTCATGAACAAAGTGGATATGGTTGATGATGCTGAGTTATTAGAGCTTGTTGAAATGGAAATTAGAGATTTATTATCTTTCTACGAATATGATGGAGATAATGGTCCTGTAGTTCAAGGTTCTGCTTTAGGAGGATTAAACAATGATCCAAACTGGGTACCTAAAATTATCGAATTAATGGAAGCTGTTGACAACTGGATCGAAGAGCCAGTACGTGACGTTGCTAAACCATTCTTGATGCCAGTTGAGGACGTATTTACAATTACAGGTCGTGGAACTGTTGCTACAGGTCGTATCGAAACTGGAGTTGCTAACACTGGAGATCCTGTTGAAATCATTGGTATGGGAGCTGAAAAATTAACTTCTACTATTACAGGAGTTGAGATGTTCCGTAAAATCCTTGATAGAGGTGAAGCTGGAGATAACGTAGGTTTATTGTTAAGAGGTATTGATAAAGCTGATATCAAAAGAGGTATGGTTATTATTAAGCCAGGTTCAGTAAAACCACACGCTAAATTCAAAGCTGAGGTTTATATCTTGAAAAAAGAAGAAGGTGGACGTCACACTCCATTCCACAATAACTACCGTCCACAGTTCTACGTACGTACAACTGACGTAACAGGAGTTATTTCTTTACCAGCAGGTGTAGAGATGGTAATGCCAGGTGATAACTTAACTATTGAGGTTGCTTTATTAAGCCCAATCGCTATGAACGTAGGTTTACGTTTCGCTATCCGTGAAGGTGGTAGAACAGTTGGTGCTGGTCAGGTTACTGAAATCGTAGAGTAATTCTATTAAAATAAATAAGAAGCCAGTGATTATTTTTTAATCACTGGCTTTAATTACGGGCGTAGTTCAAGGGTAGAATAGCGGTCTCCAAAACCGTTGATGGGGGTTCGAATCCCTCCGCCCGTGCAATAAAAAATATATCAAATGACAAAAGTTACTAATTATTTATCAGAGGCTTTCGAAGAGTTAAAGTCAAATGTTACTTGGCCAGCTTGGGCTGAAGTACAAAAATTGACAATTGTTGTGGCTGTATTTTCGATCTTATTCGCTTTGGCAACTTGGGGAGTAGACGAATTTTTTGCAAAAGCTTTGGCTGGATTTTTTAACTGGTTAAAAGGATAATTTTTTTGTGATGGCAGATAATAATGTGAAAAAATGGTACGTAGTTAGAGCGGTTAGTGGTCAAGAAAATAAAGTGAAAGCTTATATCGAGACTGAGATTGCGAGATTAGGTATGGAGGATTATGTTTCTCAAGTTTTGGTTCCTACTGAAAAAGTGGTTACTGTAAAAGATGGGAAAAAATCATCTAAGGATAAAGTGTATTTTCCTGGATATGTTATGATCGAAGCTAACTTAGTTGGTGAGATTCCTCATATTATTAAGTCAATTACTAGTGTTATTGGATTTTTAGGGGAAACTAAAGGTGGAGAGCCGGTTCCTTTAAGACTTTCTGAAGTAAACCGTATGTTAGGTAAGGTAGATGAGCTAGCTGTAAATACAGATACTCGCTCTATTCCATTTAGTGTTGGTGAAACTGTTAAGGTTATTGATGGACCTTTCAATGGATTTAATGGATCTGTTGAGAAAATCAATGAAGAAAAGCGTAAGCTTGAGGTAATGGTTAAGATTTTCGGAAGAAAGACTCCATTAGAATTGAGTTTTATGCAAGTTGAAAAAGTATAATTTTTTGTTACACTATAATAAACCATTGTAATCGCTTCCATTGATTACAGTGTAAAATTTTTTAAAAATGGCTAAAGAAATTAGTAAGGTAGTTAAACTACAAGTTAAGGGAGGTGCTGCGAACCCGTCGCCACCGGTTGGACCTGCTTTAGGAGCTGCTGGGGTAAACATCATGGAGTTCTGTAAGCAATTTAATGCTAGAACTCAAGATAAACCTGGCAAAATTTGTCCAGTGCAAATCACTGTGTACAAAGACAAATCATTTGATTTTGTTGTTAAGACTCCTCCAGCAGCAGTTCAGTTAATGGAAGTCGCAAAGCTAAAATCTGGTTCTGGTGAGCCTAATCGTAAAAAAGTAGCAAGCGTTACTTGGGAACAAATTAGAACTATTGCTGAAGACAAAATGCCAGACTTAAACGCTTTCACAATTGAGAAAGCTATGAGTATGGTTGCTGGAACAGCTAGATCTATGGGTATAACTGTATCAGGAGATGCTCCTTTTTAATTAAGAAAAAGAAATGGCAAAATTAACAAAAAAGCAAAAAGAGGTCGCTTCAAAAATTGAAAAGAACAAATTATACTCTTTAAAAGATCTTGCTGCATTAATTAAAGTTGTTGCTTCTGCAAAATTTGATGAGTCTGTTGATATCGCAGTTCGTTTGGGTGTTGATCCAAGAAAAGCGAATCAAATGGTTAGAGGTGTAGTTACTTTACCTCACGGAACAGGAAAAGACGTTAAAGTATTAGCATTGGTTACTCCAGATAAAGAAGCGGAAGCTAGAGAAGCTGGAGCAGATCACGTTGGTCTTGACGATTACTTACAAAAAATTAAAGACGGTTGGACAGATGTTGATGTGATCATTACTATGCCTGCTGTTATGGGTAAATTAGGTCCATTAGGTCGTATTTTAGGACCTAGAGGTTTAATGCCAAACCCTAAAACAGGTACTGTAACTATGGATGTTGCTAAAGCTGTTCAAGAAGTTAAAGCTGGTAAAATTGACTTTAAAGTTGATAAAACTGGTATCGTACACGCAGGAATCGGTAAAGTTTCTTTTGGGGCTGAGCAGATTGTTGACAACGCACACGAAATTATTCAAACATTAATAAAACTTAAACCAACTGTTGCTAAAGGTACATACATCAAAGGTATTCACCTTACAAGCACAATGAGTCCTGCTATCGCATTAGACCCAAAAGCAGTATAATTGGTAGTTAAAAATTTTTAGTATGACTAGAGAAGAAAAATCAATCGCGATTGAAAATTTAACTGCGCAGTTAGCTGGTACAAATATCATTTACATTTCTGATATTTCTGGTTTAAACGCAGAGACAACTTCAAACTTACGTAGAGCTTGTTTCAAAGCAGGTATCAAATTAGAAGTTGTAAAGAACACTTTGCTTGCAAAAGCAATGGAAGCTTCTGATAATGATTATGGTGATTTACCTACAGTTTTATCAGGTAACAGTGCTATCTTTATTTCTGATGTTGCTAACGCACCTGGAAAAATTATCAAAGATTTCCGTAAGAAATCTGATAAACCAGTTTTAAAAGGAGCTTACATCAATTCTGAAGTATATATTGGTGATAACCAATTAGATGCATTAGCTACAATTAAATCTAAAGAAGAGCTTATCGGAGAAATCATTGGATTATTACAATCTCCAGCTCAAAGAATTATTTCTGCTTTACAAAACAAATTCGCTGGAAGCGAAGAAGAAGGAGCAGAGTAATTATCGTAAGGGAGTTTATTTCCTTACTGCTTAATTAGCGCACAATAATTAAATTATATTTTTTACACAAATCATTTTAAACGATAGAAAAAATGGCAGATTTGAAACAATTCGCAGAACAATTAGTTAACTTAACAGTTAAAGAAGTTAACGAATTAGCAACAATATTAAAAGATGAGTACGGAATCGAGCCTGCTGCTGCTGCTGTAGTAGTTGCTGCTGGTGGAGGAGACGGTGCTGCTGAAGAAGCACAAACTGAATTTACAGTTGTATTGAAAGATGCAGGAGCTTCTAAATTAGCTGTTGTAAAATTAGTTAAAGAATTAACTGGTTTAGGTCTTAAAGAAGCTAAAGATGTAGTTGACGGTGCACCAAGCAACGTTAAAGAAGGTGTTTCTAAAGAAGAGGCTGAAGGTCTTAAAAAATCTTTAGAAGAGGCTGGAGCTACTGTTGAGCTTAAATAATTAAACTCAGTTTAAGAACTAGGTTTAGGTCTTGAGTTAACACTCAAAGGCCTAAACCATTTTTCGTATAATAAAATATATTAAGTTTTATTATCCCATAGTTTAAAATACGAAAAAGTTTTTGATCAATACGAAGAAAGAAAATTAGACTTAGTTTATAGAATTAATTTTTAAAGATGTATTGATTATAATAAGAAAGTATAGATTAAACAGTGTGTTTACACAAACAAAAATTACTTTTTTTAATCAAAATTTTGTCCATTGATGATAACAAATCAGACTGAAAGATTGAATTTTGCCTCTACAAAAAATATCCCTGATTATCCAGATTTCTTAGATGTTCAGGTTAAATCTTTTAAAGATTTCTTTCAATTAGAAACGAAATCTGACGAAAGAGGCAACGAAGGGTTATACAATACCTTCATGGAAAACTTCCCAATTACAGATACAAGAAACAACTTTGTATTGGAATTCCTAGATTATTTTGTTGATCCTCCACGTTATACAATTCAAGAATGTATAGAGAGAGGTCTTACTTATAGTGTGCCTTTAAAAGCTAGGTTAAAACTATACTGTACAGATCCAGAACACGAAGATTTTGAAACTATTGTACAAGATGTTTATCTTGGAACAATTCCTTACATGACTCCTAGTGGTACTTTTGTTATTAATGGTGCCGAGCGTGTTGTAGTATCTCAATTACACCGTTCTCCAGGGGTTTTCTTTGGACAGTCATTCCACGCAAATGGAACTAAACTTTATTCTGCGAGAGTAATTCCTTTTAAAGGTTCTTGGATAGAATTCTCTACAGATATCAACAGCGTAATGTACGCTTATATCGATAGAAAGAAAAAATTACCTGTAACGACTTTATTCCGTGCTATCGGTTTCGAAAGAGATAAGGATATCCTTGAAATTTTCGACTTAGCTGAAGAAATTAAAGTTTCTAAAACTGGTATTAAGAAATATATTGGAAGAAGACTTGCTGCACGTGTATTGAATACATGGCACGAGGATTTCGTAGATGAGGATACTGGAGAAGTAGTTTCTATCGAACGTAACGAAATCATCCTTGATCGTGATACAATTATCGACAAAGATAATGTTGAAGAGATCATCGATTCTAACGTAAAATCTATTTTGTTACACAAAGAGGATAATAACCAAGCAGATTATGCTATTATCCACAATACGTTACAAAAAGATCCAACAAACTCTGAAAAAGAAGCTGTAGAGCACATTTACCGTCAGTTGCGTAACGCTGAACCGCCTGATGAGGAAACTGCTCGTGGTATTATAGATAAATTGTTCTTCTCTGATCAACGTTATAATTTAGGTGAAGTTGGTCGTTACAGAATGAACAAAAAATTAGATTTAGATATCCCTATGGATAAGCAAGTGCTTACTAAAGAGGATATTATTACAATCGTTAAATATTTGATCGAATTGATCAACTCTAAAGCAGAGATTGATGATATCGACCACTTATCAAACCGTCGTGTTAGAACAGTTGGTGAACAATTGTCTCAACAATTCGGTGTTGGTTTAGCACGTATGGCTAGAACTATTCGTGAGAGAATGAACGTTAGAGATAACGAGGTGTTTACACCAATTGATTTGATCAATGCTAAAACATTATCATCAGTTATCAACTCTTTCTTTGGAACTAACCAGTTATCTCAATTTATGGACCAAACGAATCCATTAGCTGAGATTACACACAAAAGAAGACTTTCTGCACTTGGACCAGGTGGACTTTCGAGAGAGAGAGCTGGTTTCGAGGTTCGTGACGTTCACTATACTCACTATGGTCGTTTATGTCCGATTGAAACTCCTGAGGGACCAAACATTGGTTTGATTTCATCTCTTGGTGTTTATGCAAAAGTTAACGGAATGGGATTCATTGAAACTCCATACCGTAAAGTAACAAATGGTGTAGTTGATTTAGAAAGTACTCCAGTTTACTTAAGTGCTGAAGAAGAAGAAGGTAAAATGATTGCTCAGGCAAACATTGAAATGGACGAAACTGGTAAAATTACAGCTAGCAATGTAATTGCTCGTGAGGAAGGTGACTTCCCAGTTGTTGAACCATCTGTAGTTCATTATACAGACGTTGCTCCTAACCAGATCGCTTCGATTTCTGCATCTTTGATTCCTTTCTTGGAGCATGATGATGCGAACCGTGCGTTGATGGGATCTAACATGATGCGTCAGGCAGTTCCTTTGATCCGTCCTGAAGCACCGATTGTTGGTACAGGTTTAGAGCGTCAGGTAGCTTCAGATTCAAGAGTATTGATCAATGCTGAAGGGCATGGTACTGTTGAATACGTAGATGCTAACATCATTACTATTAAATACGATCGTACAGAAGACGAAAGAATGGTAAGTTTTGATGCTGATGAGAAAACGTACAACTTAATTAAATTTAGAAAAACCAATCAAGGTACAAGTATCAACTTGAAACCTATCGTAAGAAGAGGTGATAGAGTTGTTCCTGGACAAGTATTGTCTGAAGGATATGCTACTCAAAATGGAGAATTAGCTTTAGGTAGAAACTTAAAAGTTGCGTTCATGCCATGGAAAGGGTACAACTTCGAGGATGCGATTGTAATTTCTGAAAAAGTAGTTCGCGATGATATTTTTACTTCTATCCACGTTGATGATTATTCATTAGAGGTTAGAGATACTAAGTTAGGAAACGAAGAGTTAACAAACGATATTCCTAACGTTTCTGAAGAAGCTACTAAAGATTTAGATGAAAACGGTATGATTAGAATTGGAGCAGAGGTTAAACCTGGCGACATTTTGATCGGAAAAATTACACCAAAAGGGGAATCAGATCCTACTCCAGAGGAGAAATTGCTTCGTGCAATCTTCGGAGATAAAGCAGGTGATGTAAAAGATGCTTCATTAAAAGCTTCTCCATCTTTACATGGTGTAGTTCTTGACAAAAAATTATTTGCAAGAGCCGTAAAAGATAAACGTAAACGTACTCAGGATAAAGATGCTTTAGGCGCTTTAGAAATGGAGTTTGAAACTAAATTTGTTGAATTAAAAGACAGATTAGTTGAAAAATTATTCTTGATCGTTAACGGAAAAACATCTCAAGGTGTAATGAACGATTTGGGTGAAGAAGTTTTGCCAAAAGGTAAAAAATATACTCAAAAAATGCTTTACGCAGTAGAAGATTTTGCTCACTTAAGCAAAGGTCAATGGGTTGCTGATGATGCTACAAATAAAATGGTTAATGATTTAATTCATAACTATAAAATTAAGCTGAACGACTTACAAGGAGCTTTAAGAAGAGAGAAATTCACTATTACAGTTGGAGATGAATTACCATCTGGAATCTTGAAATTGGCTAAAATCTATATCGCTAAAAAACGTAAGTTAAAAGTAGGTGATAAAATGGCGGGACGTCACGGTAACAAAGGTATTGTTGCTAGAATCGTTCGTCATGAAGATATGCCTTTCTTAGAAGATGGAACACCAGTAGATATCGTATTGAATCCACTTGGGGTACCTTCACGTATGAACATTGGTCAGATTTATGAGACTGTTCTTGGATGGGCGGGTATGAACTTGGGTAGAAAATTTGCTACTCCAATTTTCGACGGTGCTTCTCTTGACGAGATCAATGCTTTGACTGATGAAGCTAACGTACCACGTTTCGGACATACTTATCTTTATGATGGTGGAACTGGAGAGCGTTTTGCACAAAAAGCAACTGTGGGTGTAATTTACATGCTTAAATTAGGACACATGGTTGATGATAAGATGCACGCACGTTCTATCGGACCATACTCATTGATTACGCAACAGCCACTTGGAGGTAAGGCTCAATTTGGAGGTCAGCGTTTTGGAGAGATGGAGGTTTGGGCACTTGAGGCTTATGGAGCTTCTAGTACATTACGTGAAATCTTAACTGTGAAGTCTGATGACGTTATTGGTAGAGCTAAAACTTACGAAGCTATCGTTAAGGGTGAAACTATGCCAGAACCAGGTTTACCAGAATCATTCAATGTATTAATGCACGAATTGAAAGGTCTAGGTTTAGATCTTCGTTTGGAAGAATAATAAAAGTTTTGGAATCAGTCCCGATTTTTATCGGGACTGATTACTCATTTATAATAAGTTTTTAAAGATTTATACCCGTAAACCGTTCCGATTTTTTATAACAATGCAAGGCATTTTATGACTAGCACTTCAAATAAGAATTTGAAGTTTAGAGAAGTAACCCGAGGTAGTAGCTGAATGATTAACTCTTTAGTTTTTAAAGAGTAGATTATAAATCTAAATTCAATTTTTTAATTGCAAATAAATCAATAGTAAAAACTATGATGAATAACAGAAACAATAATAAAGATAAGAATCCAGTAAAAAGATTTAACAAAATTTCTATTGGATTGGCTTCACCAGAATCTATCTTGAAAGAATCAAGAGGAGAGGTTTTAAAGCCAGAAACTATTAACTATAGAACTCACAAGCCAGAGCGTGATGGACTTTTCTGCGAAAGAATCTTCGGACCAGTAAAAGATTTCGAATGTGCTTGTGGTAAGTATAAAAGAATTCGTTACAAAGGTATCATCTGTGACCGTTGTGGTGTTGAAGTTACTGAGAAAAAAGTACGTCGTGATAGAGTAGGACACATCAACCTTGTTGTGCCAATTGCTCATATCTGGTACTTCCGTTCTCTTCCTAACAAAATTGGTTATATTCTTGGTCTTCCATCTAAGAAATTAGATATGATCATTTACTACGAAAGATACGTGGTAATCCAAGCAGGTATTGCTAAAAATGCAGATGGAGAATCTTTACAAAGACTTGATTTCTTAACTGAAGAAGAATACTTAAACATTTTAGATACTCTTCCACAAGAAAACCAATATTTAGATGATTTAGATCCAAATAAATTTGTTGCCAAAATGGGAGCAGAGTGTATTATGGATTTATTAGCTCGTATTGACTTAGATGCTTTATCTTATGAATTAAGACACAGCGCTAACAACGAGACTTCTAAACAAAGAAAAACTGAGGCTTTAAAAAGATTACAAGTAGTTGAGTCTTTCCGTGAGTCTAACGAAAACCGCGAAAACCGTCCAGAATGGATGATTATGAAAGTGGTTCCAGTTATCCCACCAGAATTACGTCCGCTTGTGCCACTTGATGGAGGCCGTTTTGCAACTTCAGATTTGAACGACTTATACCGTCGTGTAATTATCCGTAACAACCGTTTGAAAAGATTAATGGAGATTAAAGCTCCAGAAGTTATCTTAAGAAACGAAAAACGTATGTTGCAAGAATCTGTAGATTCATTATTCGATAACACTCGTAAAGCTTCTGCTGTTAAAACAGAATCAAACAGACCATTAAAATCATTATCTGACTCTTTAAAAGGTAAGCAAGGACGTTTCCGTCAAAACCTTTTAGGAAAACGTGTGGATTATTCTGCTCGTTCGGTAATTGTCGTTGGTCCAGAGTTAAAATTATATGAGTGCGGATTGCCAAAAGATATGGCTTCTGAGTTATACAAACCTTTCGTTATCCGTAAATTGATCGAAAGAGGTATTGTAAAAACAGTAAAATCTGCTAAGAAAATTATTGATAAGAAAGAGCCTGTAGTTTGGGATATCCTTGAAAACGTAATTAAAGGACACCCAGTATTACTGAACCGTGCTCCTACTTTGCACAGACTTGGTATTCAAGCATTCCAACCAAAATTAATTGAAGGAAAAGCGATCCAGTTACACCCATTAGTATGTACGGCTTTCAACGCCGATTTCGATGGTGACCAGATGGCGGTTCACTTACCATTAGGACCAGAGGCTATTTTAGAGGCACAATTATTAATGTTGGCTTCTCACAATATCTTGAACCCTGCAAATGGTGCTCCAATTACTGTACCTTCTCAGGACATGGTCTTGGGTCTATACTATATGACCAAAGAACGTATTTCTACAGAAGATCACATTATTTTAGGTCAGGATTTGACTTTCTATTCTGCTGAAGAAGTAAACATTGCATTAAACGAAGGAAGATTAGAATTGAATGCTCGTGTGAAAATTAGAGCAAAAGATTTTAATGACGCTGGAGAATTAGTGTACAAAATCATTCAAACAACTGCAGGACGTGTATTATTTAACGAAGTAGTACCTGAAGCAACTGGATATATCAATGACGTATTGACTAAGAAAAACCTTAGAGATATTATCGGACACATTTTAAGTGTGACTGATGTACCTACAACGGCAGCTTTCTTGGATAATATGAAAGATATGGGGTATAAATTCGCATTTAGAGGAGGTTTATCATTCTCTTTAGGTGATATTAGAATCCCAGAACAAAAAACGAAGTTAATTGCAGATGCTAGAGAGCAAGTTGAAGGTATCTCAACTAACTATAACATGGGTCTTATTACAAATAACGAGCGTTACAACCAAGTTATTGACGTATGGACTTCAGCAAATGCTCAGTTAACAGAGTTAGCAATGAAAAATATTAGAGAAGACCAACAAGGTTTCAACTCTGTATATATGATGCTTGACTCTGGGGCGAGGGGTTCTAAGGAACAGATTCGTCAGTTAACTGGTATGCGTGGTTTGATGGCTAAGCCTAAAAAATCTACTGCTGGTGGTGGTGAGATTATTGAAAACCCGATTCTTTCTAACTTTAAGGAAGGTCTTTCGATTCTTGAGTACTTTATCTCTACTCACGGTGCTCGTAAAGGTCTTGCGGATACGGCTCTTAAAACAGCCGATGCTGGTTACTTGACAAGAAGGCTTCATGACGTTTCTCAAGATGTTATTGTTAACATCGAAGATTGTGGAACTTTAAGAGGTGTTGAAGTTCTTGCATTGAAGAAAAATGAGGAAATCGTTGAATCTTTAGGAGAGAGAATTTTAGGACGTGTTGCATTACAAGACGTTATTAATCCTCTTACTAACGAAGTAATGGTTAAATCTGGAGAGCAAATTACAGAATCAATTATGAGAACTATAGAAGCTTCTCCAATTGAAAAAGTAGAAGTTAGATCTCCATTAACTTGTGAAGCTTTAAAAGGTATTTGTGCTAAATGTTACGGTAGAAACTTAGCTACTGGTAAGATGACACAAAGAGGTGAAGCTGTCGGAGTTATTGCGGCTCAGTCTATTGGAGAGCCAGGTACACAGTTGACACTTCGTACGTTCCACGTTGGAGGGGTTGCTGGAGGTATCTCTGAAGAGTCTAGTATTATTACAAGATTCGCAGGTAGACTTGAAATTGAAGATTTAAAAACAGTTAAAGGAGAAGACGGAGAAGGTAACTCTGTTGATATCGTAGTTTCACGTTCAACTGAATTAAAATTAGTTGATGAGAAAACTGGAATTGTTTTAAATACACATAACATTCCTTACGGATCTAGTATTTTTGTTAACGATGGAGATACTGTTGCTAAAGGAACTGTAATCTGTAAATGGGATCCGTATAACGGTGTAATTGTTTCTGAGTTTACTGGTAAGATTGCTTACGAAGATTTAGAGCAAGGACAATCGTTCATGGTTGAGATCGATGAGCAGACTGGTTTCCAGGAAAAAGTAATTTCTGAAGCTAGAAACAAAAAATTAATTCCAACTTTATTAGTTTATGGTAAAGAAGGTGAATTGATTCGTTCTTACAATTTACCAGTAGGTGCACACTTAATGGTTGAAAACGGTGAGAAAATTAAAGCAGGTAAAGTATTAGTAAAAATCCCACGTCGTTCTTCTAAAGCAGGCGATATCACGGGAGGTTTACCAAGAATTACTGAGCTTTTAGAAGCTCGTAACCCTTCAAACCCAGCGGTTGTATCTGAAATTGATGGTGTTGTATCTTTTGGAAAAATCAAAAGAGGTAACCGTGAGATCGTTATCGAATCTAAATTTGGTGAGATTAAAAAGTATTTAGTTAAACTTTCTAGTCAAATCTTAGTACAAGAAAATGACTTCGTAAGAGCGGGAGTTCCATTGTCTGACGGTGCAATTACACCAGATGATATCTTAAGAATTCAAGGTCCAGCTGCTGTTCAACAGTACTTGGTAAATGAAATTCAAGAGGTTTACCGTTTACAAGGGGTAAAAATTAATGATAAGCACTTTGAGGTAGTTATTCGTCAAATGATGCGTAAAGTAAGAGTTCAGGATCCAGGTGATACTTTATTCTTAGAGGATCAATTAATTCACACTAAAGATTTCATCGTTCAAAACGATAAATTATACGGTATGAAAGTAGTTGAAGATGCTGGAGATTCTTCAGTATTGAAACCAGGTCAGATTATTACACCTCGTGAATTACGTGATGAAAATTCATTATTGAAACGAAATGATAAAAATCTTGTTGTAGCAAGAGACGTAATTACTGCAACTGCAACGCCAGTTCTTCAAGGTATTACAAGAGCTTCGTTACAAACTAAATCATTCATTTCTGCGGCTTCATTCCAGGAGACAACGAAAGTACTTAACGAAGCTGCTGTAGCTGGTAAAGTAGATGATCTAGAAGGATTAAAAGAAAATGTAATTGTTGGACATAGAATTCCTGCGGGAACTGGTATGAGAGAATACGATAACACTATCGTAGGATCTAAAGACGATTACAACGAAATGATGGCTAATAAAGAAGAATACATTTATTAATTAGGGAAACTATGAGTAATCCGAAACAACAACAAGAGCAAATTAACATTGAGTTAGACGAAACAATTGCAGAAGGAATTTATTCTAATCTTGCGATTATCAATCACTCATCATCAGAATTTGTTTTAGATTTTGTGAGCATTATGCCAGGTATTCCTAAAGCCAAGGTAAAGTCAAGAATTGTTTTGACACCACAACATGCTAAAAGATTATTGAGAGCAATAGGTGAAAACATCCACAGATTTGAAGCTGCTCATGGCGAAATCAAAGAAACGGAACAAGCACCAATTCCGCTTAATTTTGGTCCTGCTGGACAAGCATAAATTTTTAAGCCCCTTTTTAAGGGGCTTTTTTATTGGAATACAGAAATGAAAATGCAGTTTGTCTGATTTAATTTACTTTGGTCGACTAAATTTCGTTTTAACCGTGTTTTATCTTAATTTGGGATAGCCTAAAAAAGATTAAATTTTGAAATATAATGACTTAGTAAGGTTGATTTAATTCAAATTATAAAAAAGCGCTGATTTTAGAATTAGCGCTTTTTTTATGTAAACTTTTTTGCTGGTATGAAAGAGAAGCTAAATAAAAAGGCTGTTTAAAATTTTAAACAGCCTTTTTATATTTCTTTAAAGTTTAGATTTAATCAAACTCCGATGTAAAGTATAATTTTACAGATGGATATTTGCTTTGCGTCATTTGAATTGTAAAATCAGAGTCTGCTAAGAATACCAATTGACCATACTTATCGTGAGCAAGGAATTTTTGTTTGATACGTTTAAACTCTTTAAATTCTTCATTTTTAGCATCGTCAGGTTTTACCCAGCATGCTTTGTGTACAGGGAAGTTCTCGTAAGTACATTTTGCTCCGTATTCGTGCTCCAAACGGTATTGAATTACCTCATACTGAAGTGCACCAACAGTTCCGATAACTTTACGGTTGTTCATTTCTAAAGTAAACAACTGAGCAACACCTTCATCCATTAACTGATCAACCCCTTTTTCTAATTGCTTGGCTTTCATAGGGTCAGCATTATTGATGTATCTAAAGTGTTCTGGAGAGAAACTCGGAATTCCTTTAAAACTCATGATTTCGCCTTCAGTTAAAGTATCTCCAATTTTAAAGTTTCCAGTATCGTGTAAACCAACAATGTCACCTGGATAAGAAATATCTACAATTTCTTTTTTCTCAGCGAAAAAAGCATTCGGACTTGAGAATTTTAAATTTTTCTTCTGACGAACATGGTAATACGGTTTATTTCTTTCAAAAGTTCCAGAAACGATTTTAATAAATGCTAAACGGTCACGGTGCTTCGGATCCATATTTGCGTGGATTTTGAAAACAAATCCAGACATTTTTTCTTCTGTAGGTTCAACCGTACGAGTTTCAGAATCTTTTGCTCTCGGAGATGGGGCAATTGTAATGAAACAATCTAACAACTCGCGAACTCCAAAATTATTTAAAGCAGAACCAAAGAATACGGGCTGAATTTTTCCATCTAAATAATCTTGACGTTCAAATTTTGGATAAACCTCATCAATCAATTCCAATTCTTCACGAAGTTTATTTGTTGCTTTTTCACCAACAATTTTATCTAATTCTGGATTGTTTTGCACATCAGAAAAAGCAATTGTTTCTTCGATATTTTTACGGCTGTCTCCGCTGAAAAGGTTAATGTTTTCTTCCCATAAGTTATAAATTCCTTGGAAATCATAACCCATTCCAATTGGGAAACTTAAAGGAGTTACTTTTAAGCCTAATTTTTGTTCTACTTCATCCATTAGATCGAAAGCATCTTTACCTTCACGGTCTAATTTATTGATAAAAACAATCATTGGAATGTTACGCATTCTACAAACAGCAACTAATTTTTCTGTCTGCTCCTCAACCCCTTTTGCAACGTCAATCACAACAATTACGCTATCAACAGCAGTTAAAGTTCTAAATGTATCTTCAGCAAAATCCTTGTGTCCAGGAGTATCAAGGATGTTGATTTTTTTATCTTTATAATTAAAAGCAAGCACAGAAGTTGAAACCGAGATACCTCTTTGGCGTTCGATTTCCATAAAGTCACTAGTTGCGCCTTTTTTAATTTTGTTATTTTTTACAGCTCCTGCTTCTTGAATTGCACCTCCAAATAAAAGCAATTTCTCTGTTAATGTCGTTTTACCGGCATCGGGATGCGATATAATTCCAAATGTTCTTCTGCGTTGTATTTCTTTTAAAAAGCTCATATTTCGTATAAATAGGTTGCAAAAGTACTATTAAATTACGGCTTTATAAAAATATTCAGTTCTTAAATTTGGAAGTCTTTCTTGTAACTGGATTTTAAAACAAAAAAATAAGGCTGTTTTGCAACAGCCTTAAATAGTCATTTTTAAAATTACTGATTAATTGACCAAATTGAATATCCTTTTGGAGGACATTGTATTTTTACCCATTTATCTGCCTGAGTAGTTGGATACCAAGTTGAGTTTCCTGTGAAATCTTTAATTTGAGTGTTTGCCCAGTTAGTCTGAATCCATCTTTCTTGCCAAACATCAGAGTTGTTAATGTAAACTACCAATCCCGGATTTCCGTTGTATCCATTTCTTCTTGCAACATATTCGTCATTATCAGAATATAAAATAGAGGTTGTTCCAGTTGCTTTATTGTTATGAATCCAAATTAAGTTGTTTAGTTTGTTTTTGTCTAGCCATTCTTCATAATCTCTGTAGAAGATAGTTGGATAACCTTCATGAGTTAAGATGTAAGAATAGGCTAGTAATTTGTTCCAAATTTCATCAGTATCATGGTTGGTTACAAAAGTTACTGCTTTATACGGATTACGTTTCCACATCATATCATCATTCAATAAAGCCAAATTGTTTCCGTCAAAGGCATCATTCATTTTATAGTAACAAGCAAAATCAAACACAGAACTGTTTGCATTATTAGCCCACCATTCAAGCGTATTTACGTTAGAATCCCAATATTCTCCAACAGAAAATCCACCTACGTTTGCATTCCAAGCATTTACAACCCAAGGGCCAAAACCTTTTACGTAGTCAAATCGCCATCCATCAAATTTCATAGTGTTTTTATAATACTTACCAACACCATCAGCTCTAAGCCAAAGCCAGTTTTGAACATTTGGTGCAGCGTGGCACAAATCTGGAAAACCTCCAAAAGATCCTTCGTCATTGTTTCCATAACTATTTTTGTAAAAATCATTATAGTTACGAGGAAATTTACCCGATGCTACTCCTGTAAAATTGGTCCAAGTATTTGTTCCAGTAAAAGGATTAGCTTCAGATTGCCCTCCACTATTATGATTGATTACGATATCGGCATACACTTTTATATTCTCATTATGAGTCGCTGTAATTAAGCTTACTAACTCAGCTTTAGATCCAAATCTTGTTTCAGTGCTTCCATTTTGGTTGTAATCTCCAAAATCAAAATAATCTGTTGGGTCATACCCCATAGAAAAAGCTCCGTTTTGGGCTTTAGAAGCGGGTGGAAGCCAAATTGAGCCAATTCCAGCATTTCCCCATGCAGTTACTTTCTCGCTTACGGTATTCCACCAATTTCCTCCAGATGGAACATCCCAGTAGAAAGCCTGCATCATAACGCCACCGCCAGGATTGTCAACATATTTTCCTGTTGCAGAAGTACTCGAAACTCCCGTGCTAAAAGGTTTTCCGTCATGATGTGTAACATCAATTACTTTAAATTTTTGACTTTCAGCTTTTGCATCCGACTCATTGATTTCATTTTGAGAACACGAATACAATAGTCCGCTAAATGCCATAATAAGGCATAATTTTAAAATAGGTTTTTTCATAATAGATGTGGTTAAGTTAAATAGTAAGCTTTGTAATTCTTTAACTTAAAGCTCTAAAAAAAGTAGATATTACTATTTTTAGATGCTCTAAATTGATAATTACGCATCTAAAGTAAATGTTTTTTGATTTAATTTTAATTTGTAAGAAAATAGTTCTTTACGAAAACGTTGTAGTGTTAAGAACTTTTTTTATAATGCTTATAATAAGCAGTTTATTGGTTGTTTAAAATCAAGATTTAAAGTCAATTAGAAAAGTCCCTGTAAGTGATTTGAAAAAGCTGAAATAGATGATTTTGCAGATTGAAATCGAACTATCCTATAATTTTTTGTTAATAGTATATCCGATAGTTGGATTATGTAATTGAATTGTTATTTTTGTTCGTTATAAGTTACGAAAGAACTATACTTTAATTATTTATGTTTGACGAACATATATAGTTTCTGGGGGATTATCTAAAACAGGCTTACATTCAAATAAAATTTAAAATAATGCTATTAAAAAAATTACAGCTAAAAACAATTGATTACAGGTTTGCACTAACAATTTGTTTTTTTCTTTTTTTACTTCAATCATCACAGCGCAAGAAGTTATTCCTGATGTTGTTGCTCAAAAGCCAGTTGAAACTCCTTCTGGCGGAAAAATGAAAATTGACGGAATTATCGCTACAGTAGGAGATTATATCGTTTTAGATTCTGATATCGACAAAGGATTTTTAGAAATTACTGCACAAGGTGGATCTGTAAAGGATATTACAAGATGCCAGATGCTTGGTAAACTTTTGGAAGATAAATTATATGCTCACCAAGCAATTCAGGATAGTATTATTGTAAGCGATGCTGAAGTTAGAAGTATGATGGAGGAACGTCTTAATTATATGACACAGCAAGTTGGAGATATCAATAAAGTAGTAGAATACTATAAAAAAGGTTCTGTTGAAGAATTTAAAACCTATTTTGCAGATATCTTAAAAGAGCAGAAATTGGCTAGTGAGATGAGGGATAAGATTGTAAAAGATGTTGAGATTACTCCAGAGGAAGTTCGTAATTTCTTTAAGAAAATCCCAAAAGATGAATTGCCAACTTTTGGAGCAGAAATGGAAGTTGCTCATATCGTTGTTGAGCCAAAAGTTTCTAAAGAAGATAAGCAAAAAGTAATAGATAGATTAAATGCCATAAGACAAGATGTTCTTGAAGGTTCTAGTTTTGCTACAAAAGCAGTTTTATATTCTCAAGATCCTGGATCTGCTCCAAATGGAGGATATTACAAAATGACAAGAAAAACTCCTTTTGTGAAAGAATTTAAAGATGTTGCTTTTAGTTTACAGGCAGGAGAAATTTCGCGACCATTTGAAACAATTTACGGATTTCATATTATTATGGTAGAAAAAATTAAAGGGCAAGAAGTAGAGCTTCGTCATATATTGATTTCTCCAACTGTTTCAGAAGCGACTTTAAAAGAAGCTAAAGAAAGAATTACAAATATTAGAAATAAAATTGTCAATAAAGAGGTGACTTTTGCCGAAGTCGCAAGAACAGAATCTGATGAAAAAGAAACTAGAGCAAACGGAGGAACATTGGTAAATCCAACAACACAAGATACTCGTTTTGAGTTGACAAAAATGGATCCAACTTTATATAGCCAAGTTTCAAATTTGAAAGGAGACGAAGTTTCTCAACCACTTTTAAATACAGATGATAAAGGTAAAAAGACGTATAAGTTAATTACGGTTACAAATAGAATTGACGAGCATACAGCTGATTACGCGAAGGATTATACTAAAATTAAAGAATTGGCATTAAAAGAAAAACAAATCAATGCAATAGCAAAATGGTTTGATGCTAAAATTAAAGACACGTATATCAAAATTATTGGAGAATATAAAGACTGTACGTTTGCAAACAATTGGTTGAAAAAATAAGTTTTAATAAATAAATAAAAAGAGTTAGTTTTATGAATTCATAGAATTAACTCTTTTTAATTTTAAATACATTTATAAATGTCTGACGTAGCAGACAATTCACAATTTAGTTCAAAAAAGAAACGAATTAAAAAAAGAAATAGCGAAAATTATTGTAGGGCAAGACGCCGTTGTAGATCAAATTTTACTTTGTATATTTTCTGGGGGACACGCACTTTTAATTGGAGTTCCAGGTTTGGCAAAAACCTTAATGATAAATACTTTATCTCAGGCTTTAGGGCTAGATTTTAAAAGAATTCAATTTACACCAGATTTAATGCCTTCTGATATTTTAGGAAGCGAAATTTTGGATGAGAATAGAAACTTCAAATTTATTAAAGGACCAATTTTTTCTAATATTATTTTGGCGGATGAGATAAACAGAACACCTCCAAAAACACAAGCCGCTCTACTTGAAGCCATGCAGGAAAGATCGGTTACGATTGCAGGGCAACATCATAAATTAGATTTACCTTATTTTGTTTTAGCAACTCAAAATCCTATTGAGCAGGAAGGAACTTATCCTTTGCCTGAAGCGCAGTTAGATCGCTTTATGTTTGCTATCAAATTAGAATATCCAACTTTTGAAGAAGAAGTTCAGGTAGTTAAACGAACAACTTCTGATGTTAAAACAGAAATTAATCCGTTATTTAATGCTCAGGAAATTATCGATTTTCAGCATTTAATTCGTAGAATTCCAGTTGCAGACAATGTTATTGAATATGCAGTAACTTTGGTAAGTAAAACTCGTCCAGATAATAGTTTGACTAATGATTTTGTAAAAAACTATTTAGATTGGGGAGCAGGACCAAGGGCTTCACAAAATTTAATTCTTGTTGCAAAAGCACACGCAGCTTTTAATGGAAAGTTTTCGCCAGATATTGAAGATGTTCAGGCTGTGGCAACGGGTATTTTGAGGCATAGAATTATTAAAAATTATAAAGCTGATGCTGAAGGTATAACAGAAGAGGTAATTATTAAAAAACTAATGTAAAATCTAAAATTTGCATTTATAGAAATCCTGACAATTTATTGTCAGGATTTTTGTTTTCAGAGACTCTAAAAAGGTCTTCAAGATGACGTTTTAAATCCCAACTATAACGTTATAATTACTTATTTAGAAAGATTCTTTGCGAAAATAGATGTAAAAACTTACTTGCTTTATAACATTGAATTTCGACTTTGTTAAAGAAAAGATTTTTAAATATTAATAATTCATTATTTTAATATTAAATTGATTTTTTGGCAAAAACAAGCACTGAAAATCGTTTTTTAACAATAATAATTTTTGAAAAGGCTTGTTCTATTAAATTTTTTTAATTATCGTCTTTAATGCTTAAATTTGCCTCAAAAAAATAAATCCGCTTTTATTATGAATATTTATCAGGATTACATTCAAGAAATTGAAGAAAGAAAAAATCAAGGGTTGCACCCTAAACCAATCGATGGAGCTGAATTATTAAGCGAAATCATTTCCCAAATTAAAGATGCAGATAACGCACATCGCGAAGACTCTCTTAAGTTTTTTATTTACAATACATTACCTGGTACTACAAGTGCTGCAGGTGAAAAAGCAAAGTTTTTAAAAGAAATTATTCTTGGTCAATCAGTAGTAAAAGAAATCACTCCAGCTTTTGCTTTTGAGTTGCTTTCACACATGAAAGGTGGACCATCTATCGAAGTATTATTAGATTTGGCTTTAGGTAATGACGCTGTAATTGCAAAAGAAGCGGCGAAAGTACTAAAAACACAAGTTTTCCTTTACGAAGCAGATACAGATCGTTTGGTAGAGGCATTCAAAAATGATAATGCAATTGCAAAAGAAATCCTTGAGAGTTATGCTCAAGCTGAGTTTTTTACAAAACTTCCAGAAGTAGCAGACGAAATTAAAGTGGTTACTTTTATTGCTGGTGAAGGTGATATTTCAACAGATTTACTTTCTCCAGGAAATCAAGCTCACTCTCGTTCAGATCGTGAACTTCATGGTCAGTGCATGATTACTCCTCAAGCGCAACAAGAAATTAAAGCGTTACAAGCACAGCATCCAGATAAAAGCGTAATGTTAATCGCTGAAAAAGGAACAATGGGAGTTGGTTCTTCTAGAATGTCAGGTGTAAATAACGTGGCGCTTTGGACAGGAAAACAAGCAAGCCCTTATATTCCATTCGTAAATATTGCTCCAATTGTTGGTGGAACAAACGGAATTTCTCCAATTTTCCTAACAACTGTTGACGTTACTGGTGGTATAGGTTTAGACCTTAAAAACTGGGTTAAAAAAGTTGATGCGGAAGGAAATGTTATTCGTAACGAAAACGATGAACCAATTCTTGAGCAAACTTATTCTGTTGCTACAGGAACTGTTTTAACTATCAATATTAAAGAGAAAAAACTTTATAACGGAGATCAGGAATTGATCGACATTTCTAAAGCATTTACTCCTCAAAAAATGGAATTTATCAAAGCTGGTGGTTCTTATGCTATTGTATTTGGTAAAAAACTTCAAACATTAGCGGCGAAAGTTTTAGATGTTGAAGCTCCTTTAGTGTATGCGCCTTCAAAAGAGGTTTCTCACGAAGGACAAGGTCTTACTGCTGTTGAGAAAATCTTCAACAAAAATGCAGTTGGAATCGCTCCAGGAAAAGTATTGCATGCTGGTTCTGACGTTCGTGTAGAAGTTAACATTGTAGGTTCTCAAGATACTACAGGTTTAATGACTGCTCAAGAATTAGAATCTATGGCTGCAACAGTAATTTCACCAATTGTTGATGGTGCTTACCAATCTGGCTGTCACACTGCTTCAGTTTGGGATAAAAAAGCGCAGGCTAATATTCCTAAATTGATGAAATTCATGAACGATTTTGGTTTGATCACAGCTCGTGACCCAAAAGGTGTTTATCATGCAATGACAGACGTTATCCACAAAGTACTTAACGATATCACTATTGATGAGTGGGCGATCATCATTGGTGGTGACTCACATACAAGAATGTCAAAAGGTGTTGCTTTTGGTGCTGACTCAGGAACTGTTGCTCTTGCATTGGCTACTGGAGAAGCTTCAATGCCAATTCCAGAATCTGTAAAAGTTACTTTCAAAGGAGATATGAAAGGGTATATGGACTTCCGTGATGTGGTTCATGCTACTCAAGCTCAAATGCTTCACCAATTTGGAGGAGAAAATGTTTTCCAAGGAAGAATTATTGAGGTTCATATTGGAACATTAACTGCCGATCAAGCGTTTACATTTACTGACTGGACTGCAGAGATGAAAGCTAAAGCTTCTATCTGTATTTCTGAAGATGATACTTTGATCGAATCATTGGAAATTGCTAAAGGCAGAATCCAGATTATGATCGATAAAGGAATGGATAACGAGAAACACGTTCTTCAAGGATTGATCAATAAAGCTGATAAGAGAATTGCTGAAATTAAATCGGCAGAGAAACCAGCTTTAACTCCAGATGCAAATGCTAAATATTATGCTGAAGTTGTAGTTGATTTGGATCAAATTGCTGAGCCAATGATCGCCGATCCAGACGTAAACAATGCTGATGTTTCTAAACGTTATACTCACGATACAATTAGACCATTATCTTTCTATGGTGGAGAGAAAAAAGTAGATCTTGGATTTATTGGTTCTTGTATGGTTCACAAAGGAGATATGAAAATCCTTGCTCAAATGTTGAAAAACGTAGAGGCACAAACAGGAAAAGTAGAATTTAATGCTCCTCTTGTAGTTGCTCCTCCAACTTATAACATTGTTGATGAGTTGAAAGCAGAAGGTGACTGGGAAGTTTTACAAAGATACTCTGGTTTCGAATTCGACGATAATGCTCCAAAAGGTGCTGCACGTACAGAATACGAAAACATGCTATACTTAGAGCGCCCAGGATGTAACCTTTGTATGGGTAACCAAGAAAAAGCGGCAAAAGGAGATACTGTAATGGCAACTTCAACTCGTCTTTTCCAAGGTAGAGTTGTAGAAGACAAAGAAGGTAAAAAAGGGGAATCATTACTTTCTTCTACACCAGTTGTAGTTTTGTCTACAATTTTAGGAAGAACTCCAACATTAGCAGAATATACAACTGCGGTTGAAGGTATTAACTTGACTAAATTTGCACCTTCTAATAAATCGTTAGTAATGTAATCTTACGATTATTAATATATCAAAAGCCCGAGCGATAAACTCGGGCTTTTTCTTTTTTAACTCTCCTATTTTTTGTAACTTGTCATGTTCAAAATAAAATAAAAAAACAAAAAATAATATAGAACTTATGGCTTTTGATATCGAAATGATTAAAAAAGTGTACGAAAACATGCCAAATCGTGTTGATAAAGCACGAGAGATTGTTGGACGTCCACTTACGTTGACAGAGAAAATTTTATACAACCACCTTTGGGACGGAAATCCGACAAAGGCGTTTGGAAGAGGAGTTGATTATGTTGATTTTGCACCAGATCGCGTAGCTTGTCAAGATGCAACTGCTCAGATGGCATTGTTGCAGTTTATGCATGCTGGAAAATCTAAAGTGGCAGTTCCTACAACGGTTCACTGTGATCACTTGATTCAGGCAAAAGTAGATGCTGTGACTGATTTGGCTAGAGCAAAAACACAAAGTAATGAGGTTTTCGACTTCTTGTCTTCTGTGTCTAATAAATACGGAATAGGTTTCTGGAAACCAGGAGCTGGAATTATTCATCAAGTTGTACTTGAAAATTATGCATTTCCTGGCGGAATGATGATTGGTACCGATTCTCATACTGTAAATGCAGGTGGATTAGGAATGGTGGCAATTGGTGTTGGTGGAGCAGATGCTGTAGATGTTATGTCTGGAATGGCTTGGGAGCTTAAATTTCCTAAGCTTATTGGAGTTAAGTTAACAGGTAAATTATCTGGTTGGACTGCTCCTAAAGATGTTATTCTTAAAGTTGCAGGTATTCTTACTGTAAAAGGAGGTACTGGGGCAATCGTTGAATATTTTGGAGAAGGCGCTACTGCTATGTCTTGTACTGGTAAAGGAACTATCTGTAATATGGGAGCTGAAATTGGAGCGACAACTTCAACTTTTGGTTACGATGATTCAATGAGTCGTTACCTTCGTTCGACAAATAGAGCAGAAGTGGCTGATGCTGCGGATAAAATTGCTCCTTACTTAACTGGAGATCCAGAAGTATACGCTAATCCAGAAAAGTACTTCGATCAAGTTATTGAGATTAACTTATCTACATTAGAGCCGCACTTAAATGGTCCTTTTACTCCAGATTTGGCTACTCCTATTTCTAAAATGAAAGATGAAGCGGTTAAAAATAATTGGCCTTTACAAATTCAAGTGGGGTTAATTGGTTCTTGTACAAACTCTTCTTATGAAGATATTTCTCGTGCAGCTTCATTGGCAAGACAAGTTGCTGATAAAAATTTAAAAACAAAATCACAGTTTACAATCACTCCGGGTTCTGAAGTTGTCCGTTCTACAATCGAAAGAGATGGTTTTATTGATACTTTCCATAAAATTGGAGCAACAGTTTTTGCTAATGCCTGCGGACCATGTATTGGTATGTGGGATAGAGAAGGAGCGGAAAAAGAAGAAAGAAATACAATTGTTCACTCTTTCAACCGTAACTTCTCAAAACGTGCAGACGGTAATCCAAATACGTTAGCTTTTGTAGGGTCTCCAGAGTTGGTTACAGCTTTGGCTATTGCGGGCGATTTAAGTTTTAATCCATTGACAGATAAATTAATCAATGAAGATGGAGAAGAGGTAATGCTTGATGAACCAACAGGAGATGAACTTCCTGCTAAAGGTTTCTATGCTGAAGATCCAGGTTTTCAGGCTCCAGCAGAGGATGGTTCAAACGTTCAGGTAGTGGTTAATCCAGCTTCAGAGCGCTTGCAGTTATTGGCTCCATTTGATGCTTGGGATGGTAAAAATATTACAGGTGCTAAATTATTAATCAAAGCCTTTGGAAAATGTACCACAGATCATATTTCTATGGCCGGACCTTGGTTGCGTTTCCGTGGACACTTAGATAATATTTCAAACAATATGTTGATCGGAGCTGTAAATGCTTACAATCAAAAAACGAACTCAGTTAAAAACCAATTAACTGGTGAATATGATGCTGTTCCTGCAGTAGCTCGTGCGTACAAAGCAGAAGGAGTTCCGTCTATTGTAGTTGGAGATCATAACTATGGAGAAGGCTCTTCTCGTGAGCACGCTGCTATGGAACCTCGTTTCTTAGGAGTTAAAGCGGTATTGGTAAAATCTTTTGCTCGTATCCATGAAACCAACCTTAAAAAACAAGGTCTTTTGGGGTTGACTTTTGCAAATGAAGCAGATTATGATAAAATCCAAGAAGATGACACAATTAACTTCTTAGATTTAACAGAATTTGCTCCAGGAAAACCATTAACTATTGAGTTTGTTCATGCAGATGGCACAAAAGATATTATCTTAGCAAATCATACATACAACGAAGGTCAAATAGGCTGGTTTGTTGCAGGTTCTGCATTAAATTTAATTGTCGCTGGAAAGGCTTAATATTTAGATTTTATATATTGAAAAAGCTCTGTAAAAACAGAGCTTTTTTTGTTTTGGTGCAAAATTTACAGATAAAATTAATTCCTGTTTGCTAAATTATTTTCTGATAAAACCCTAACTCGGTAAGGTCGTGTAGTGTCAAACTCATCAATAGAGATGCTATACACTTTTGATGAAGGAGAGGTATAGTAATTGGTGAAATCATATCCTCCAATAATGTATAATTTGTCATTAGTAAAATGCATTGCGGCAGATTTTAGCTCAAGCTTAATATAGTACTCTTTGATTAGCTTCGATTTTATATTGTAAACGAGCAGTTTTCCATCTTCAAACATATAAATAGTTTCATCATTGAATGTAACTGATGGATTTTCGAATCGACAAAGCAAAGTTGCTTCACTTTTCCAGCTTTCATTTATTAAATCAAAACTTTGAATTTCAGAAAAGCTTCTATTGTTGGTATTACCAATTGTAAATATTTTATCACCAATCAAAACTCCCTTTACTTCTTGGGCTACGGGCATTTTTTCTAGCTCATACCATAGACCAGAAGTTAAATTGTACAAATGTACTTTATCAGTAAAAGTTTTTATACCACTTTCAGTCGATCTTATTGAGCCACCCATAACAATGATGTTATCCTTATAGGTGAAAGAAGCAAAGTTTATAGCTTGATGTGGATTTGTTTTATCAATTGCAAGGGTATTTGTGTTTAGATCAAAAACTTCAATTTCGTTATCTAAATATTCGCGTTTTTTAATGAGCGGCGTTTTTTTCCTCCTAAAATATAAAGTGTATTGTTATAAAAATTTACATTATGATAAGCCCTTTTTTTAAGTTTTGATTCGATTTCTCCCACAAATCTGTTTTTGGATCATAAACAAATAGATTTCCCTTGAAGAAAATTCTTTCAGCAGGATCGCCTCCAAGTTCTAGAAGATATCTATTTCCAAAACCAGGGTCGCTAAATCTGGTAGGATCACCACCGATGTTTTTTCCTTTAATAGTAGTTAAAATATTCCATTGTTCGCTATTATCACCTCCAACAACATAGATCTTGCCATTTGCTAATACAGAACCAAAAGAATAAATGCCATACTCTAAAGATGATCGTTCGGTAAAGTCAAGTTTGGATTTTAATTTTGACCATTTGGTATTGTTGATATTTACATTCTTTAAGGTTTCAATATCTTCTTCAAGCAAAATAGTATAATTTGATTTTTTTAAATCTATAACTGCAATTTTTGTTGCGATGTATCCAATATGGGAAATTTGAAGAGTATCGTTTGCATTTATTTTTTTATTTAATGCAAATTCTCCTTTGTTGTTTGTTAAAGTTCCAATTTGAGTGCCCAATGCATATATATTGGTGTCTTCTATTGGTAAATTAGTGATTTTGGATAGAACAATTCCGCTTATTGTTTGCGCATTTGTAATAAAAGGCAATAAGAAGATAAGGTATAATAGTTTTTTCACAATCGAATATAAATTTATTTTGTTTGAAAATTCTTTTAAAAATACAAAAAAATGGATCCAATTTTTCAGGTAAGAATACTTAATAGAGGTAATTTTAGTGTTAAAATATTTGAGTAAATATAATAGGTGCAGAATTTTTTTACTTCATACGTTTTGTAAATGTTTCTTGTTTTTAAGTTTTAATTATGTCTTAAAAGGCATAAAGGTTAAGATTCTTTGATATTCAATAAAAAATGCCTTGTATTTACAAGGCATTTTTTATTTTGATATTTTACATTTGAATTATGTTGCTAAAACTAGTTTCTTTGTGCTACATTATTTTGTGATAAGATTCTAACGCGGCTAGGTCTTGTGGTTTCAAGCTCATCTATAGAAATGCTGTATACTTTTTCTGATGGAGTTTTTATATATGTTGTAAATGTGTGGCCTCCAATAATGTATAATTTGTTATTTAAAAAATGCATTGTGGCTGATTTTAGCTCAAGCTGAACGAGATACTCTTTAATTTGCCTCGATTTTACATTGTAAGCCAATAATTTTCCATCCTCAAATAGATAAATTGTGTTATTGTCAGAAGCGATTGCTGGATTTTCTAAACGTGAGAACAAAGTTGTTTCGTTTTTCCAAGTTTCGCTTGTTAAATCAAAACTCTGAATTTCAGAGAAACTTTTGCTGTCAGTATTGCCAATTGTGAAGATTTTATCTCCAATCAAAACTCCTTTTACCTCTTTAGCCTCAGGCATTTTTGCTAGTTCATACCATAAGCCAGAAGTGATATTATACATGTGGACTTGGTCAGTGAATATTTTTTGATTTTTTTCATTTGATTTTATTGAGCCACCCATCACAATAATGTTGTCTTTGTAAACGAAAGAAGCAAAATCTGCAGCCTTATGAGGATTGGTTTTGTCAATTGCAATGGTTTTTTTGTTAATATCAAACACTTCAATTTCATTATCTAAATATTCAATTTTTTTGTTTGTAGATAGTCTTTTACCTCCTAAGATATAAAGTGTGTTATCGTAATAATTTATATTATGATAAGCTCTTTTTTAAATTTTTCAGCCGATTTTTCCCATGAATCTGTTTTTGGATCGTATATTAATAAATCGCCATTGTAAAAGTTTTTACTGCCTTGAAAGCCTACTAATTGCAAGTACTTTTGTTCAAATTTAGGATCTTCACTATCTATGCCTTTTTCTTTTAAAGTGTGTAACGCGTTTGATTCTTCACTGCTATCACCTCCGGTCACATAAATCTTATCATTTATTACTGTAGAGCCAAAAGAATATATTCCTGTTTCTAAAGATGCAAGTTGGGTAAAATCAAGTTTCGATTTTAATTTCACTTTTCGACTTGTAATGTCTACATTACTTAAGGTTTCAATATCTTCTTCAAGCGAAATAGTATTGTTTGATTTCTTTAAATCTTTAACCGCAATTTTTATTGTGATGTAGCCAATATGAGAAACCTGAAGCGTATCGTTTGCTTTTATCTTATTATTTAATGAAAACTCCCCATTCTCGTTCGTTAAAGTTCCAATTTGAGTGCGCAATGCATATATATTGGTGTCTTCTATTGGTAAATTGGTGTTTTGAGATTTAACAATTCCGCTTACAGTTTGCGCATTTACAATAAAAGGCAGTAAAATGATAATATAGAGTAGTTTTTTCACGATAATAAGTTTTTGGTAAGGTTAAATTTAATCAAAAAACATGTCTTTTTTATAAAAAGTCGCTTTTCAAAAAGTTGGCTCAATTTCTATGCGGAGGCTGTTAATTTGAAGTAAAATAATTGTTAAAAATATCGATTTTTTTGCTTTAATAAGTTAAATTCGCCTTTTAGGCAATATATTTGTCTTTTTTGAGTTGATATTAATGTGAAATTTAAAGAAAGTGTAAAAACTTTAATAATAGAGTATGGTTTATCGGTTAATAATAGTATTGTTTTTTTTCAGTGTTGGAGCTTTTGCGCAGGATAATTTTATTAAGCACAAAATTTCAAAAGGAGAAAATCTTTCAGTTATTGCTAAAAAATACGGGGTGAAAGTAAAAGATATTGCAGATGCAAATCCAAATGCACCTAAAATATTAAAATTAAATTCGACACTCTTAATTCCAAATAAAAACAAAAATACTGCAAAGGCAAAACCTAAAAATGTTGAAGTTGCTGTAGCTGATAATTATAATGCTCCATCTAATACTTCAGGAATTCATGAAGTGGCATTTAAAGAAACGCTTTGGGGAATTGCTAAAAAATATAATCTTTCTGTTGATGATCTAAAGAAAGCAAATCCGCTTTTAGAAAAAGAAGGCTTAAAAATTGGACAACAAATTGCCATTCCTTCTAATAATGATGTGGCTTTGGCAAGTGAAAAGCAACCTGAAACTTCTACTGAAGTCATTTCAACAGATGTGGAACTTGTGAGGGAAGTTAGGGCTAAAGAAACAAAATATGGTATTTCGAAGGAATATGGTATTACGGTTGCAGAGTTAGAACGCCAGAATCCATCGGTCAAAAGAAAAATGCCAGTTGGATATCTATTAAAAATTCGTGTTCCAAAAGAAAAAGCAGATGCAATTCAGGCAACGCAGACGCCACAAGAACCAAACGTTCAAACAGATGTTGCTTCTAATCAAGTAGCAGAAACTCTTCCAGAGATAAAAAAGGATTCTTCTTTTGTTAGAACAATAGGAAATCATTCTGAGTTAATAGAACAGCTTATTGCTAATGCTACTGGAAATATCGGAACAAGATACAGATCGGGTGGTACAACTAAAGCTGGTTTTGATTGTTCAGGTTTAATGATTTGCACATTTAATAACTTTGATATTAAATTGCCAAGAAGTTCTATAGAACAATCACGTATAGGAACAAAAGTAAGTGCGGAAGAAGCTCAAAAAGGAGATTTGATTTTTTTTAGGACTAATGGTCGACGCCACATAAACCATGTCGGAATGATAGTAGAAGTAGCAGAAGGAGGCGAAATTAAATTTGTTCATTCATCAACACACGGTGGGGTAATTATTTCTTCTACAAAAGAACCATACTACACGAGAGCTTTTTCTCAAGTAAATCGTGTTTTAAATTAAACCTGAAGAAAAGTATTCGTCAATATTTCTAATCTAAAGGGTTTATTCCAGAAGTCAGACACATATTTGTTTGCTTTAACTTTTTTAATTTCATCAGTATCCAAAGTTGAAGAAAGAACGAAAATTTCAGTTCTTGCTTTTACATCTTCTGGTAATTTGTCAAATTCTTCCAAAAATTCAAAGCCATTCATTATAGGCATTTGAATGTCTAAAAGAATAATCAGCGGATTTGTGGTCTGATTCTTTATAAGCCAGTCAATTCCTTCTTTTCCATTATTGGCAATACAGACAGGATTAATATCGAGCCCTTTTTTAAGCAGTTTTTTAGTGACAAATTGGTCAATCAAATTGTCTTCTATGATTACAAATTGAGATCTATATGGCATATGAATTTGGTATTGTTACTATAAATTTACTTCCAACACTGCTTTCTGAAAAAACAAAAATGTCTCCTCTAATATTTTCAACGGCTTCTTTTACAATATATAAGCCAAGTCCAGAACCTTTGTTTTTATTTGTTCCAAAATACATGTCGAAAATATTAGCTTTATGATCGTCATGAATGCCTATTCCGTTATCTGTTACTTCAATTTTATTTAAACCTTCACTAAAATAAGTTTTTATTGTGATAAACATTTCTTGTTTGTTGCAATCCGCATATTTTATAGCATTGGAAAGCAGATTGTTGATAATGATTTTTAAGCGGAGACCATCACTTTCGATCTGATCAACCATAAGTTCTTGGGTAAATTTAATTCTGTTTGCGTTTTCAATATGCATTAACTGTAGAATAGCTTCATTGCATAGCTCTTTTAAACTTACTGGTTCCATGATCACTTCTTTTCTTTTATTTTTAGAGTAATCAATAATATCGCTAATAAACTGATCTTGTCTGGCAAGACTTTGATGCATCATTTGGAGGTAAGTTCGAACTTGCCGCACATCATCCTCCAATGCTGTAATTTCAATAAGTCCCTTTAATGAAGTTATCGGTGATCTCAAATCGTGCGAAGCACTGTAAACAAATCGGTCCAATTCGCGATTTACAATAATAAGATTTTCATTTTTCACGTCAGTTTCTTTCTTTGAAACCAATAATCTTTTGACCATAATCGAATAATACATGCAAACGCTACAAATGATAATCAAAATGAAAACGATGTTTGTAATAATTAAAAAGTCTTTTATTTTTCGAGTTCCTTCTCCTAATGTGTTTGAAAAATTGCGTTCATTAATAGTTAGTTGATCGCTTATTGCACTAATTTCTTTTAAGTATTTTTTTTGATCTTCAGGAGTTAATAAATTATGCTTGATTTTTGCGTTAATCTGTTGTCCAATGACAAACAAATTGAAAATTAACTTATCTCCTTGTCCCCATTCGTGTATAGCTTTAGATAAAAAGCTTACATTTTTGAAATTTTCAAATAGCCAAATAATATCGTCTAAGTCATCTTCTTTATTTCGTCCAATTAAAAAACCTTCTCTAGCAACTTTATTGTCTCCAGCTTTCAAAAGAGTAATTCTTGCAATGCCATCTCCTTGAGGTACTTTTAATTCCTCTAGATATAATTTCCATTGAGTGGGACTCTTGGTAAATAAATATGTAATTAAATGTCTTGATGCATCTTTTTGTCCTTTTGAATAATGAGATTCACCGTTTACATAAGCTCTATTGGCAGATAGGATTTTAATAGTAAAAAAATTGATACATATTAATAGGGCACATGATATAAAAACTATTAAAATAAGAATGAAAACATTTGGAAAACGAAAGTTTTTTAAAGCTTGCAATTTAGACATAATCTTAAAATTAGTAGGTTAATAAAAAAGTGCCTTATGCGTGTTTTTGTTAGCGAGAATAAATAATTATGGGCAAATTAATCTATTGCTAAAAATTAAACACTTGTTAAAATATTTTGCTTTTATAAATGCTATTGAAATCATTATCTCAAATATAATAAAAATTATCCTATAATTTTTGTAAAAAATAATCGTGAAAAAAAAATATTTTCTATTTATTCTTTATTTTGTTTAACTTATTGGTTTTTAGAAACTTGTCTTATTTTAATGGAATTTTTAACAATTTAAAAAATTAAAATAAGAGATTTTGCAATCAATTTTGAGTAGAAAAGGAGAATCAGAGAAGACTTAGGACAGAAAATAATAATGCTTTATTTTGTTTAAAGATTACTGATTGATTTTATCGTTTTTTTTTGTTAGAATTTAGCATAAATAATCAATCTTCTAAAAGCATATATCGATGGGACAGTTGGGAAATATGTGTCTATTCTATTCTTAAATTCGGCTGTTAATAATGCAAACTCTTGTTCTTTTAATCTTTCTTGATAAACAGTTAATGCTGAGCCTGAAATAAAATCGAAAAAGGCATCTTTTTTATTGGAAATTAAAGGATAAACTTTCTCATAAAGAACCAAATCTTTGCCGCCATTTTCAAAAAGAATTCTAGCGTATTCATCTAAAGTTAAAACAGGAGAAGGGCGTGTCCAATTTTTGAGATAGGAGGCAAAAGGCTCTTCCTGTACCAATTGCAAAAGAATTTTATTGAGAATGTTTTCATTTTGTTGCGGCATTTGAACAGCTAGTTGTCCACCTGGATTAATATGTGAAATAATTTTCGGAAAAAGTTCGTTGTGATTATCAATCCATTGTAAAGCCGCATTCGAAAAGATCAAATCCCATTTGGTTTCGTCGTCGATTTGTTCTAAAATCGTTTTTTCTTTAAATTCAAGATTTTCTTGCACTGGAGCTTTTGCCAACATTTCGGCAGAATTGTCAATGCCAAGAACAAACGGATTGGTTAGTTTTTGATGCAATTTTTGGGTAAGTTCACCTGTTCCGCATCCGAGATCTATAACCTTTAGATTGGGTTTGTCAATAATATGACTTGTTAGATCATCAAAAGGTTTAGAACGTTCTTCTTTAAACTCATTGTATTTTTTAGGATCCCAAGTCATGATATCTTTTTTTATGTTGTAGATTTTCTTAAAGATAAAAAAAACTGCAAAAATATTTTGCAGTTTTTCAAATTCTATAAATTAAAGATTATTCAGATGTCTCAAGTGGACCTAATGTCTCTACGGTTGCGGTAACTGGAGGACAGCCATTGTTAAAGTAAAATGTAGCAGTGAAAAATACTGAGACACATTGTGGGTTTGTGAAAGATAAGCGAATTTTATTGTTATTAACATTATATGGATATGTCAATGTACCTTTTGATTTGTTGTATAGGTCACTCGGTGAAGTGGTTGTAAAACGTGTATTATTATTGTTGGAATCATTATTGTCTTCATCATCATTAGTAAAACTTACATCAATTTTAGAAATTGCAGACCAATCAATGTTGCATCCTGCTGGCAAAAATATATCAACTGCACCTCCAGCACTTGGTCCACTTCCTCTACAAATATATGATGCAGAAAGGATTGGTGTGCAACATGTTGAAACTTGTTTTGTTATATCTAATTTTGATGCGCAAATTAATGCAGTTCCATCAAAGCCTGTAGCTGTTATTGAACCACTAACAAAGCCTGCTGCGAATGTCGCCGTAATAGTGGATCCACTCCCATTAATTGTTATAAGATTAGCTGGGTTGGCTACCCAAGTAACGTTAGCAGGTGTGCCACTATCATTTGTATAGGTATAAGTAATAGGAGTGTTGATGTTAACTATAGTAGGACCATTTACGTTGCATACTGTCTTTACTAAAGCCGATTTGTTTGTTGTTGCTGTTTTATTTACAGCTTCTTTTTTTGTAGAACTTGAAGTTTGTTGTTGGCTGTCTTCGTTAGAGCAAGCAAAGAAAATAGTGCTTGTTGCTAATGAAATGATTAAAATGCTAAAATAAGTTTTTAAATTTTTCATGATTTTTATTTCCCTTTTGCGGCATAATAGCCTTTAAAGACGAAAACTTTAGGTACTAGATTTGGGTTAGTTTGTTCCGCCTTTCAGATTTTAACTTTAGATTTTACAATCCGCTCAATTGATTTATTTGCAGTTATATCAAAGCACCTGAAATTACTATTGAAACGTTAGGTTAAATTTCTGAAACTTATTATTTGACAAGTTTCTATTCTGTTTGTAACTGTCGAATAGTTTGCCAATATATACTTTCGCTATATTCAAATTTATGTAAATTAAATATTACAACATTACGTAAAACCGTAAGGGAGTAAGTTTTCTTATATATTTTTTTCTTTTTTTAAAATTATCAGTGAAGATTGAGATTTCTAAAAAAAGTATATCTTTAGCCAACCAAAACCAATAAAAATGCAAGAAAACGACCAAGAACATTTTAAAAGAGAACTCGGACTTTTAGACGGAACCATGCTTGTGGTTGGCTCTATGATCGGATCCGGGATATTTATCGTAAGCGCCGATATTGCACGACAAGTAGGTTCGGCAGGATGGCTTACACTAATCTGGCTTTTATCCGGATTTATTACAGTTGTCGCAGCTGTTAGCTATGGCGAATTGAGTGCGATGTTTCCAAAAGCGGGTGGACAATATGTTTATTTGAAAGAAGCATATAACAAATTAATTGCCTTTTTATATGGCTGGAGTTTTTTTGCAGTTATTCAGACCGGAACCATTGCAGCTGTAGGAGTGGCTTTTTCTAAATTTGTCGCTTATTTGTATGAACCGTTAAGTGATGAAAATATCCTTTACGAATTGGGAGCTTTTAAACTGAATGCAGCTCAGCTAGTTTCAATTTTAACTATTATCATCTTAACTTTTATTAATAGTCGCGGTGTAAAAAACGGAAAAATTCTGCAAACGGTTTTAACAATTATCAAAATTTTATCGTTGCTTGGATTAGTCATCTTTGGATTAACTCTTGTCGCTAAAGCTTCAGTTTGGGATGCAAATTGGGCTGACGGATGGAGCACGAGAACATTTGACAAAGAAAGCGGTTCATGGCTGCCAATTAGCGGAACTGCTTTGATTTCTGGAATTTCAGCGAGCAATGGTTGGATCATTATTCTCTAGTGATGCTTGGAATGGTGTGACTTTTATCGCTGGGGAAATTAAAAATCCTAAACGAAACGTTGGTCTTAGTCTGTTTCTAGGAACTTTTATTGTGACCTCTCTATATGTTATCACAAATCTTATGTATTTGGCTGTAGTTCCGTTTGACGAAATTGCAACAGCAAAGTTTGATCGTGTTGCGGTTGTGGCCTCAGATTATATTTTTGGAAATATCGGAGCCTTGATTATCGCAATTATGATTATGATTTCGACTTTTGCCTGCAACAACGGATTAATTATGGCGGGTGCGAGAGTATATTATACAATGGCAAAAGACGGTTTGTTTTTCAAAAAAGCGACTACTTTAAATAGTTCTAGTGTTCCGGCATGGGCACTTTGGGCACAATGTTTTTGGGCATCTGCCTTGTGTCTTACAGGAAAATATGGTGATCTGTTAGATTTTGTAATTATCATTGTATTGATTTTCTATATCTTGACGATTTACGGAATTTTTATTCTTAGAAAAAAGATGCCAGATTTAGAAAGGCCTTATAAAGCATTTGGGTATCCGTTTTTACCAATGCTATATATCATTGTAGCGACAGCAATTTGCGTATCGCTATTAATTACAAAATTCTCAACTTGCGGTTGGGGAGTATTAATTATGCTAACTGGAATTCCAGTTTACTATTTGACAAAGCCAAACGAATAATATTTTTAAGTTGAAAAAACTACTTAATAAAAAAGCATCTTGATTTTTCAAGATGCTTTTTTATTTTGAGTATGATTTAATTGTCAGAAAGATCATTAGTAATTCTTTCTTCTGTTGGTCTTAGGAAAAGAAGGTATACAATTAGAAAAATTCCGAATATTATAAAATCGGGGTTAAGAAATAAAATGATAAAAGCAGCGCCTTCTAAAACTGCCCAGCGCATAATTGAGGCTGTTTGATAAATTGGCAGTTTATTTTCGAGTTTTAGTTTCGGATCAATTTGTTTTAATTGCGCCTTAAATAATATACTGCTCAAAACAAAGGCTAGAACTGGTATTGCAAGATAAATTATGGAAGCAGAATCAATAATAGGGAAGTGTAATTTTTCTAACGAAAGATCTCCAATAATGAAATAAGCAATAATTGTTCCTGCGCAAATACCAAAATGAATGATCTGTAAAGCTCTAATTTTTTCGGTCATGATGTGGTTAGATTTGAGGTTGATTATGCAAGTTAAGGCTAATTCTTTTTAAATAAATAAATTATGATTGCATTTTGTCGAATAGAATAATCTGTAAACAAAAAAAGACACTATAATTAGTGTCTTTTGAATGTAAATAATCGTTGAAAACTTAGTTATATTGTAACCGGTTCATCAACAGATTTTATAGTTGAATTAATAATAGACAAAGTAATTGGATCAGTTTCTCCAGAGAAGAAAGCGTCCAAAATTTCCTGAAATATAGGATTTGCATTCTCAACTAAAGAAAACAAAGTCATGCATGAGCGTAATTTTCGAGCATCTAAATCTCCAAAAATCCCATCAGCTGATTTCATTTTAAAAGTTAATAATAATTCTGAAATCTCGATTAAATGCTTTCCTAAAATTGGATGTTCCAAATAATCTGTAGCTTCTTTTAAGTTATTAATGGCATAAAGATTTGCAGTATCGCTTTTTCCTAAGCCTTTTATTTGCGGGAAAATGAACCACATCCAGTGTGTTTCTTTTTTCCCTTTACTGATTTCAGAAAGAGCGGTAAGATAAAGTTTGTTCTGTGCGTCTAAGAAACGCGCTAAATCATTGTTCGAATAAGCCATTACGGTGTTGTATTTTAAAAAAGGTTGCAAAAATAGTAAAAAAGATAGGTTTTGCCTAGTAAAAGGTTCATATAGTGCATGTTTTAACTTTTTAAAGAAGGAATATCTTACGTTGTTTTGAAGAAAAAATACTTCTTTTTAAAGATTCAATGCAATAAAAATCAAAGATTTCGATTGGTTCTTCTAAAGGTAAGATTGATCCTTGGCAAAACATCGCGAGCTGTTTTCGGAACTTGATGCTTGCCAAAAACTATTAGTAGTTCCAGCCATCAGTAAGAAAGATCCATGATGGAGCGGAATCTCAATTGGCGGAATTTCTTTCCTGAATTTATGGCGAAGTTTAAACATTCTTGTTTCCCCAAAAGTAACAGAAGCAATAACAGGATTTGGTCCCGTATTATGTTCTCGGTCGCTATGCCAGCCTACGCCATCATTTCCGTTTCGATATAAATTGAGCAGGACGGCATTAAAATCAAGTTGTGTTTCTTTTTCCACACGTCCTCTAATTTTTAATAATTCATAAGTCCAATCTGGACCTTTTGGATCTGCACCTTCGTTATCTTTGTCTTCGTACCATGCAATCATTCTAGGAACTGTATAAGTTTTATCGTAAACCTCCATTTCATGTTCTCTCCATTTGGTCTTGCGAAGTATTCTCTCATAAAAAGAATCAGATTCTTCTTTGGTGAAGAAGTTATCGATTAAAATTAATTCAGAATCTGGAATGTCAAATATTTTTTTTCCTCCCAAACCTGTAGTAAATAATTCGGTGTCGCTAAATAGTGTCATAATTTAGATCTTAGTTTTACAGCTCTATTTTATTTGTATTCGGTTTAGGAAACGAAAAGTTGTTTATTAAAGAATACTTTACGAGGATATTTTTCGGCGTAAGCAAAAATTAACTGATCAATATATTGATTGCTTTTATAGGGTGTAACGTAATTTTTAACTTCATCAGAATCGTTGATGGCTACATCTCTTGAAATATATCCCATTCCGTAAAAATGACCGTTTTCTACCCAGATACAACTTCTTTCGTCTGCAGATCGTCCCTTGTCTATAATGGCAAAACTTGGTCTGTTATTCAATAAAAAAGTAATAGCATTATCGACTTGTTCATTGTGAAGCGAAACATCTGGCAATTCTTTTATTTCATTGTTATAGAGAAAATCACCTTCTTCAGGTCTTGAATATTTACAGAAGCGATGGTCAATTTCAAATTGTTCTGCAAGACTTCGCAAGAAATGAATACCAGTATGTTGGTTGTTGAATTCATGAATACAAGTCTGAAATTTGCTCATTTTCCCGATTGCCAGATATTTATAGCCATTTCTAGCTTCGTATTGATAAATGCCAAATTTGGCTTCAAAGCGTTTTAAAGCTCTATTATAAGTTGGCCAGAGTTTTTTGATTTCGGTGCATTCTAAAAGAAGTGCCATTAATTCGGTTGCACATACTTCAAAGGAAATTCCGTGAATATCTCTTAAAAAATGTTGTCTTTGCGGTTTAATGTTATTTCCTGTAAAATGTGAAGTGACACGTTTTTTTAAGTTAATTGCTTTTCCAACATAAATTACTTTTTTAGCCTGATTATAAAAATAGTAGACACCAGGTTTATCAGGTAAATTATTAAAATCGTCTGCAGGAAGATTTGGAGGCAATCGTTGATCTTCTGCTGTTTTTTTGATCATTTTATCAATTTCTCCGGCATCATCCCATTCTAATAAAAGCGAAAAAAGCAAAGCAGTAGCATCGGCATCTCCGCCAGCGCGGTGTCTGTTTTCTAAATTGATATTTAAAGAATTGCAAAGATTCCCTAAACTATAAGAACCCAATCCTGGTTTGATTTTTCTGGCTGCTCGAACGGTGCAAAGTTTTTTAGCAGACCATTTGAAACCTGACTGTTCCAATTGATGATGAACAAATGAATAATCGAAATTGACATTATGTGCAACGAAAATTCGATCAGTAAGCATTTCTAAAACTTTCTCTGAAATATCATCAAAGATTGGCGCATTGGCTACCATTTCGTTATTAATACCCGTTAATCCAAAAATAGAAGGAGGTATGTCCTGTTGAGGGTTTACAAGAGTTTCATAACGATCCAGCACATTTTTACCATCATGAATAATGATCGCAATTTCTGTAATGCGGCTGCCACTGGCATTTCCTCCTGTGGTTTCAATATCGACTATAGCATATTCCGTATTTTTCATCTTTTATAACGTAAGTTGTTCTTTAGTTATTTAAAATTTAACACATAGATTTAAATTAAAATTGGCATCTCTACAAGCTAATAAACTATTTTTCTATGTGTTAAATCATTGTACTTATTTAAAATTTCATTCGGTGTCTCGGCAGATTAATTTCATGTCCTTGCGGATAAGGCGCACGATGCGTCAAACTCACATCTTCTTTTATTTGATTTTGTGTTCTGTATTGATCTTTTGAATCCATATAACGCGGATCTGGAATAAAAGGCATTTTTGCCATTTTTAGAATCGTGATAGTTGGAAAATGGTAATCAACCTCAACATTTCCTAACAAAAGATAACAGCCTCCTCCCTGAAATGGATGTTTAGCAAGACTATCCGGAAAATGTGCCGTATCAAAATAAGTTCCTTCGTGATCGATCCAAGTTCCGAAATACATGGTTCCTTTTTTTGTCGGAACATGTTTTCTGGAAATCAGATAGGCTAGCATTCTAACTTGTCTTTTATGATATTGAACCAAATCTTTCGCCATGACATCTCCGCGATGTTTGGTTTGTAAAAGATCAAAAACAGTACACGAAACGGGGAAACTTAAAAGCTCAATTTCATCAAAAGCATCTTCAAAAACGGAACGCTCTAATTTTGGAAGCTTGTATTCTTTAACGGGTTCTTGCAGTAATTTTAAATCTCTATTTTCAGGTTTAAAATTATTCAACAGCAGACTGGCGGTGACCAAAAGCTGATTTTTTGTTTTTCCTGTAAAACGAAAAGCATCAATAAAAATCAGAGTTTTAACGCCTTCAATTCCGATTGGAATTCGATTGATAAAATCTTCCAGAGAACTAAAATCACCTTTTTTGTTTCGGTCTTCTTCAATTAAATGCGCAATTTTAGATTCCAGACTTTGAATGTGCATAAAACCGAGATAAATATCAGTTCCGTACAAAGTAGTCTGATATTCGCTTTTATTCACACACGGATTATGAATCGTTCCGCCAGACATTCTTGCTTCGTGTACATACACTTCGGTTCTGTAAAACCCGCCTTGATTGTTGATTACCGCTGTCATGAATTCAACAGGATAATTGACTTTCAAGTACAAACTCTGATAACTTTCAACCGCATAAGAAGCCGAGTGCGCTTTGCAGAAAGAATAGCCCGCAAAAGATTCGATCTGACGATAAATTTCCTGACTCAAAGTTTCGGGATGTCCTTTTTGAGCACAGCTCGCAAAGAAATTATCTTTTACTTTTTGCAACGCTTCCAAAGATCTTCCTTTTCCCGACATGGCACGACGAAGAATATCGCCGTCAGGAGCGGGAAGTCCGCCGTAATGCTGGGCGATTTTAATCACATCTTCCTGATACACCATAATGCCGTAAGTTTCGCCAAGATGTTCCTTGAAAACTTCATGGAAATACTCAAATTGAGTTGGATTGTTATGACGAAAAATATACTCTTTCATCATTCCCGATTGTGCAACGCCGGGACGAATAATAGACGACGCGGCGACAAGAATTTTATAATTATCACAATTTAAACGACGCAGTAAACCACGCATAGCAGGACTTTCGATATAAAAACAGCCAATCGTATGTCCTTTTGCTAAATAAGAATTGCAAACAGCCTCGTCTTTAGAAATCGAAGTATCACGAATATTAACTTTTATACCACGATTTTTGGCAATCAGTTTTACGCTGTCATCAATATGGCCAATGCCGCGCTGACTTAGAATATCAAACTTGTCAAAACCAATTTCTTCGGCAATGTGCATATCAAAAAGTACGATTGGAAAACCTTTTGGAGGCATTTCTAGAGGCGTATAATTTGTAATTGGTTCTTCAGAAATTAAAATTCCACACGCATGCATGCTTCGTTGATTGGGATATTTTTCCATCATTTGTCCATATTCCTGAACCAATTTTACAATTTTATTGGTTGGATGAAGTTCTTGTGGATTTTTTGCCAAAAGATCTAATTCTTCTTTAGGAAGACCAAAAACCTTTCCGACTTCTCTGAAAATAGAACGGTATTTAAACTCAACATTTGTACCGCAAAAAGCAACATGATCTTTGCCATATTTTCCGAAGATATATTCTAAAATGGTGTTGCGTTCCTGCCAACTCCAATCAATATCAAAATCAGGTGGTGTTTTACGGTTTAGGTTTAGAAAACGTTCAAAATATAAATCCAGTTCGATAGGGCAGATATCGGTAATTCCGAGACAATAGGCGATGATGCTGTTAGCACCGCTTCCGCGACCAATATGCATAAAACCTTGGCTATTGCTATATTGAATAATATCCCAAGTAATTAAAAAATAACCGCTGAATTCTAATTCGTCAATAACTTTTAATTCTTTTTCTACGCGAGCTTTTGCTTCAATATTTTCGTCTCCATAACGTTTTTCAAATCCTTCCCAAGCTAATTCGGTCAGTTTTTCTAAATCTTTTTGACGGTTTTCAGTATAGAACTTTTTATTTCTTTTAGCTGAAAAATCATATTGAAAATTACAATCGTCAATGATACGTTGTGTGTTCAAAATGATTTCAGGATATTTTTCATAAAATGGTAGAATCGATTCTAAAGGTTTCATCATATCAGAAACTTTGCAATAATCCGCTTCGGTAAGTTTTGACAGAATAATATTCGTGTCAATAGCGCGAAGTACTTTATGGAGATTATATTCTTTTTTATTGCTAAAAGTCACAGGCTGTAAAACCACCATTTTGGCAATTTTATTTTTATGTTTTGAAGTCAGAAGACTTGAAACTTCCTCAGGACGAACTCCGATAAATTCATTTTCATAAAGTGTTTCGGGAGCATTCTCTAAAGTATAAATCACAAAAGCCGATTCAAATTTTGGAGCTCGTAAAGGCAGAGTTTCTCCGCTGAAATTATGTTCCGTTAAAAAACGATTCATTTCAGCTAAACCTTTTGCGTTTTTAGCCAAACCAATATATTTGAATTGATGATTAAAACGAAATTCCATTCCAACCAAAGGCTTAATTTCGTTTTTTTTACAATCTCTTATAAAATCATAAATTCCAGTTACCGTATTAATATCAGTCAATGCCATTGCTTTTACGCCACAAGAAACCGCTAGACCAACAAGATCTTTCAGCGGAATCGTGCCATAACGCAGAGAATGATAAGAATGACAATTAAGATACATGGTTTATTTAGTGCGTTTTAAAATTTCGTCTTTAGTATTAGGTTTAAAATGAGCTCCGGCACAGCGCATAACGGCATCAAAACCGTAACGGCTTTTCATTTTATCCATAGCGAGCATAAAGCGCCAACATTTCCTGAGTATCTTCAAAAAGATCAATTTGATATGTTCCACGCACTAATCCGCTAAAGCGAACACCAATCAAGCGGAGACGCATACGTCGCTGATATACTTTTTCAAAAAGCTCCATTACAGTTTTAGTTAAAATATGATCGGCTGAAGTATAAGCAACGCGGCATTGTTTGGTTTCGGTATCAAAATTGGCGTAACGAATTTTAACTGTAACCGTAGAAGTTAGCCATTGTTCTGAACGTAATTGGAAAGCCAGTTTTTCGACCATTCCCAAAAGCACTCTTTTGAGTTTTGCAATGTCAATGGTGTCTTGAGAAAAAGTGTTTTCTGTCGAAATAGATTTTCTTTCGCTATAAGGTTCAACGGGCGTATGATCGATTCCGTTAGCTTTTTTCCAAATATCTAAACCATTTTTACCGATCATTTGCTGTAAAATCTCAGCAGGCATTTCGGCCAAAGTCTGAATTTTACGAACGCCAATTCGGGACAAAAGCTGAAAGGTCACCGTTCCGACCATTGGTATTTTCTGAATCGAAAGCGGATTTAAAAAATTCTGTACTTTGTGTTCTGGAATTTCGAGATTTCCTACTGGTTTGCCTTCGCCTGTAGCAATTTTAGAAACCGTTTTATTGATCGATAACGAAAAGCTAATAGGCAATCCGGTTTCTTTAATCACTTTTTGCGCCAATTCATCTGTCCATTTATAACTTCCATGAAAACGGTCCATTCCCGTAATATCCAGATAAAATTCGTCGACACTTGCTTTTTCTAAAACAGGTGCTTTTTCTTGAAGAATTTCAGTGACATCGTGAGATAATCGCGAATACAATTCCATATCTCCTTTCATGATTTTTGCCTGTGGGCAAAGTTTTATTGCCATTGCAATGGGCATTGCAGAACGTACACCAAATTTGCGGGCTTCATACGAACAAGAAGCCACAACGCCACGATCGCCTCCGCCAATAATAAGCGGAATTCCGTTAAGTTCAGAATTGGTGAGTCGTTCGCAGGATACAAAAAAGGTATCCAAATCCATATGTACAATTGCCCGTGCCATTTTTTCCTTTTGTTTTTGTATGAAACAAAATTAGTACAGGTGGTAACAATTTTTTGTATATTTGCTGTTCCAAATTATAACAAATTAATTATGTCCTTATTTTCAGACAATATCAGAGCACTAAGGGTTAAGCATAAAATATCACAAGAAAAATTAGCTGAAAACCTAAGTATTACAAGAGGAAGGTACGTGAAATACGAAGACGGAACTTCGGAAGCACCGTATGACATTTTAAAGAAGATTGCATTATATTTTCATATGAGTATCGACTTGATATTATCTGTCGATATACGCAAAATTGATGTGCAAAATTTGATAAAACTAGAAGGCAATCGACTTATTTTACCCATTCAAGTGGATAGTTTTGGAGAAAATTATATCGAAATTGTATCTCAAAAAGCAAAAGCAGGTTATCTAAACGGATATGCCGACCCAGAATATATTGAAAGTTTACAGCAAATTACACTTCCGTTTTTAGGTCCAGGAAAACACCGCGGATTTCCAGTTGAAGGCGATTCAATGCCACCACACGAAGATGGTTCTATCATTATTGGCCGTTATGTGGAAAAACTGGGAGAGGTGATGGATGGCAAAACCTATATTCTGATTACTAAAAATGAAGGAATGGTTTATAAGCGTCTCAATAAAAACAAAAAGAATAGTTTGGTTTTAGAATCCGATAACAGTTTTTACCCCAATTATGAAGTGAAAGCTTCTGATATTTTGGAGATTTGGGAATACGAATGTAATATCGGCCGTTCGGATAAAAAACAAGAAATGACAGAAACTGGAGCAATGAAAGATTTGCTTTTAGAATTGAAAAGGGAAGTTAGGGAGATTAAAAATAATACATCGAATACATAAAAAGAGTTTTGCCACTCCCGATAGCTATCGGGATTCACAGATTAAAAAGATTGTTTTTCGCCACGACCCGAGCGATAGCGAATAGGCGAAGCAATTGCACAAATTTTCACAAATTTTTTATTCAAAATATAATCAACATAATTCGTGAAAATTCGTGAAAATTTGTGCAATTCGTAGCAAACAAACTATACAGAGTAGTAAAAAAATCCTTTTAATCTGTGCAATCTGTGGCTTAAAAAACTTTGTGTCTTAGCGCCTTTGTGGCAAAAAAACTTAAAAAACCTTCGCAAATCCCAATCCATATTGTTGTCCATTATAAAAAGGCATTATCATAGAAGTCGATTTATTTTCGGCTGATGATTTAAACAATTTTTTAGTGATATACGGATTAATCCAATAAGCGATTTTAGTACTCAAAATCCCGATTCCAGCTCCGGCAGCAACATCAGTTAACCAATGGCGATTGTTGTAAATTCTAAATAATCCCGTTCCTGTTGCAACGGCATAACCAGCAATTCCGTACCAGATCGATTTATCTTTATATTCTTGATATAAAAATTCGGCACCCATAAATGCAGTTGCAGTATGTCCAGAAGGGAAGGAGTTATTCGAACTTCCGTCTGGTCTTTCTTCATGTACAATCGATTTTAAACTCAAAACCGTTGTAGCCATAATTGCATACGAAGTTACAAGTATTACAGAACGGTCACGCATATTGTTCTTGCCCTTTACGCCAAAAGCATTCAAAGCGTAAACAGATGCTGCAGGCGCATATTGCGAAAAGTCATCAATGGTAATTTTGTTATCAATATCTTCGGTGACCTCATTTTTGATTTGTGAATTGAAACTCAGCAACTGATCACTTTCTAGCCCAATAACACCATAGCCAATTAATACACCCGGAATAATCAATTGTTTATAATTGAATTTTAGCTGATGTGAAGTACTGTCAATTTTTGTAATCGAATCGTTTTGCTGTGCATTTGCAGAAAATAATCCGAATAGAGACACTAGGAAAATCGTTTTGTGGAACATTGTTGTAGTCGTTATGTTTTGCAATATTAACGAATGTTATACCTTGGTATTTTGGGCTTAATTGAACCTTAAGCGAATATTAATCAAGGGAATAGAAATTATGAAATCAATGACAATTTCAAGAAGAAAAAACAACTTTAAACCTTCAATGTAAACCAAAAAGTGCTTCCTAGCCCCAAATTGCTTTCAACGCCAACATTTCCATTTTGAGCTTCAATGAATTCTTTGCTAATTGCTAAACCTAATCCAGTTCCAGATTTCTGACTTCCTGGAATTTGGAAATATTTATCGAAAACTTTGTCTTTGTATCGAGGTTCAATTCCTTTTCCAGTATCAATAACCTGAAAAACCATCTGATTATTTTCTTCTTTTAATTTAATGAGAATTGTACTTTTTTCAGACGAATATCTAATGGCATTCGATAAATAATTAATTAAAACCCAGCCTGTTTTTTCTGCATCTGCTTTTACGTTTTTGAGATTTTCATTGGCATCAATAATCAATTGAATCTGTTTTTGGTCGGCTTGAACTTTTACAGCTTCAACAGCATATTTCACAATTTCATGCGGATTGCTTTTGCCAATATTCAACTGAATATTTCCTGTTTCCAATTGTGACAAATTGAGCAATTCGCCCGTAATTTTCAACAAACGTTGACTGTCATCTTTAATGCTTTCTACTAATTGTTTTTGGTCATCGTTCATATCACCCGTTTTAGCATTTTCAAGCAATTGAAGACTCAATTTTATGGAAGCAATCGGAGTTTTTAATTCGTGCGAAACGGTGGCAATAAAATTGGTTTTGGCAAAATCCAATTCTTTAAAAAGGGTAATATTTCGCAGAATAATTACATCGCCAATATTGATTTCTTTTTCTTCACCTGTTGGTGTTATGGTAATATTATGTATTTCTTTTTCGAAATAACTTTCTTTTCCGTGAGCAAAAATTTTGAGAGGCTGTTTTTTGGGAGTTTCGTTTTCTTTTAAAATTAAAGAACGAATTAAGTCATTAGAAATAGCTAATTGAGATGTAGGTTTTCCTATTATATCTTCCGATTTCAGACCAATAATTTTCAGTGCTTCATCATTCACAAACAATACAATTCCCTCATTATCCAAACCAATAATTGGATCGTTCATATTATTGATAAGCGTTTCTAATCGTTTTTTCTCAAAAAGAAGTTTATAGACATTGCTGTCATGATATTCTTCCAGTTTTTGAGCCATGGTATTAAACGATTTGGCAAGATCTCCAAATTCGCTGTGGCTTGTAAAATGAACACGTTCTGAATAATTTTTATTGGCAATTTCTTTAATACTCAGCGTTAACTCTTTAATTGGATTGGCAATATTATTGGGCAGATTAACCAATAAGTTAAAAGCAATTAAAAAACATAAAGTTCCAACAATCGCAATCGACAGATTAGCTGTTTCAGCAGAATGTTTGGCAATGTCGCTTTTCTGTTTTATAGCGTCGAGATTCAACTTCATAATAGCAAAAATATCCTGACGAATTTGTGCTTTTATATTTTCATCAGCGTTATTTTTCTCTAAAAGAGCAAAACTTTCTTTCAGTTTTTCGGTTGCTTGTTTTTCACCTGGTTCTGTTATGTTTTGGGTTTGTTTTTCGAGATTTTCCTCAAAATCCTGAATCGTTTCTTTTGAATCCGATTTCATTTCGTCCAAAGCAAAAATCATATTTCGAGAATATTCTAGCGTATTATAATTAGATTTCAGAATATTCTCGGTGTCCTGCTTAATCAAAAAAACAGAATAAGCACTCACTAAAGAGAGAATGATGATCATCAAAAATAACAATCCAACACCCAGATTCAATTTGGTTTTAATTCTCATTTTATAAAACATTTAATTTTTTTTGAACCATATAAGTGATATAAGAAATATTAGTTTTTTTTAACCGCAAAGAGCGCTAAGGTTTAGCAAAGTACACAAAGATTAAAGTAAAAGCTTTGTGTCCTTGTGACTTTGCGAGCAAAAAACTCTAGCGAACTTTGCGTAAATCATTGCGCTCTTTGCGGTTAAAATTCAACGTCCCGATTAAATGAACTTATATAACTTATATGGTTTAAAATTTTTTTCAAGACAGTATTACAAGATCAACATTTGACAAAGACAGTTTGTTTAGCAAACGTCTGAAAATTGTGGTAGACAAAATTACTTTAAACAAATTAAAATGTGGTTTCCCAATGCAGACAGTTGTAATTTGTTTTTCTTCTACTGTTGTCAAAATAGCATCTGTAATGTTTGAATTTTCCAGTTTAATAACTTCTGCGCCTAATTGCACAGCGAGTTTAAAGTTATTAATTAAATGTCTTTGTTTATCAAGTGCAATCTTATTACTGCTTTCGTGTGGCGTTTCTACATATAAAACATACCATGAACCATTATAATAACTCGCCAATCGAGTCGCTTTTCTAATTATAATTTTGGCTGTTTTTTCATTACTGCTAATGCAAGCCAACAATTTCTCATGCCTTAAAGCATGAAGATTAGGAACTTCATTTTCAACTTTTCGAACCACTTGACTCGCCACTTCTTTCAAAGCCAATTCCCGCAATTGTAGAATTTGTTCCGATTTAAAAAAATTAGCTAAAGCAGTTGGAATTTTATCTGCCGTATAAATTTTTCCTTCTTTTAAACGCGCAATCAAATCTTCTGAAGTCAAATCGATATTTACCACTTCATCCGCTAAACGAAGAACATTATCTGGAATTCTTTCTTGAACATCAATGTTTGTAATACGTTTTACATCTTCGTTTAAACTTTCAATATGCTGAATGTTTACGGCCGAAATCACATTAATTCCAGCTTCCAAAATCTCTAGGACATCTTGCCAGCGTTTTTCGTTTTTGCTTCCCTCAACATTCGTATGCGCCAATTCATCAACGATCACCACTTCTGGTCTAAGGTTGATGATCGCCTGAACATCGAGTTCTTCGAGTTCTTTTCCTTTATAAAAAATAGTCCGTCTTGGAATAATCGGCAAACCCGCTAATAATCCATGCGTTTCCTTTCGCATGTGCGTTTCGATGTAGCCAATTTTCACATCGATTCCGTTTTTCAATAACGAATGCGCTTCCTGAAGCATACGAAAAGTTTTGCCCACGCCGGCGCTCATCCCGATGTAGATTTTAAACTTCCCCTTTCGTGATTTCTGAATTAAATCGAGAAAGTGTTGCGCGTTATTATTTTCGTTTTCCATATTTTTTGCCACGAAGGCGCTAAGTCACAAAGTTTTTTTTAAAAGCCACAGATTACACAGATTAGAAGGATTTTTTTTCGCTACGAATTACACAAATTTGCACAAATTTGCACAAATTTTTATTTAATATAATTCGTGAAAATTTGTGTAATTCGTGGCAAATAAATCTACACAAAGACATTAAAAAATCCTTCTAATCTGTGTAATCTGTGGCAAGAAATATTCTTCTAAAAACTAATCGCCAAGGAAGTCGTTACAAACGTATTTGTATCCGTTGGAAGATTGTTTTTGTTTGTGAAGATTTCGTCTTTACTGGAAAGATTTCTGGCTTCAATTCTAAACATAACATTATCAGTAACTAAGTAATCAAAGTTAGCCGAAAAACCGTAAGTTTTAAATCCGTTTGGCGTTTCTGTTGCAATGATTACACCTTTTTCATCGCTGTAATATTCTCCACGTGCTACAAGCTGGATTTTATCAGTTGGTTTGTATTGCAGAATTAAAACAGGAGAGAACCAAACATCATATTTATTGCTTCCTTTAGCCGATTGCTGAGAACCAATATCAAAACCAGTCGTTAAATTTACTTTTTCAGCTACTTTAAACTGCCCGTAAAAATTATTGAAGTAACGCCATTTTTTATCAATATCTGGCTGTTCATTTCCAACATAAGTACTCCAGTTCAAAGCAATCCGATCAGACGGTTTGTAAGTAACCTGAGTTCCAAAAGCTGGCGTTTGATTGCCTTCAACTTTCTCAATTCTCTGCCAGCCATTCAAGTACATACCAGCCAAATACCATTCTCCAGAATCAGAAGTATAGCCAATTTTTACACCCGTTTCATAATAAGGTGAATTTTCAGCCAGAATACTTCGGGTTAAAGTCTGGCAGTCTTTTCCAATTGCACTTTCAAAACCAATATGCGAAGGCATAATTCCAGCATCGATCCACAAATTATGTTTTTGTGAGATCTTCACACCAACATTTGCCTCGTATATATTTTTCAGCAAACCTTGTTCTGCCGACATGTTATATTCAGCGTACGTTCCAGCCATTAAAGCAAAGTTTCCACGAACATTTTCTTTCGTATAATTTACTTTTGCCAAACCTAAATTGATGTTTACTTCATTACTTTTATTAAAGTTATAAAAAAAGCTTGGCTGAGTATGATTTTCAGGTTTTCCAAAATCATAGCTATAATAGGTTTCTACATATCCTGAAAATTTTAGCGGACTTTTGGGTTCTTCTTGTGCATGTAAATTGCTATAACCAAAAGCGATTAAAGCGGTAAGTATTATTTTTTTCATTTTTGTGGTATTCTATTATTTATTAGTAGATTTTTTAGGAGCTAATCCCGCTATCCGTTTCAATCTTTTCCTGGCTAAAGAAGCCAGAAAAAGGATTTCCACTACTATCGGGGCTAGGGCATTTGGGGTAAAAAGGCGTTTTCATTTCCTGCAAGGTTTTCAAAACCTTGTAGGTATTTAATTTTTTACGTTTTTGATTCAACGGCTCGTTTTGTCATTTCGACGAAGGAGAAATCACACTAGAAATTCCACCTAGTGAATCGCCAATCTTTGTCATTTCGACGAAGGAGAAATCTTCGTTGCTAGATCGCCACAGATTAGACATTCTTTGCGGAGCTTCTTGCGAAGATTTCTCCTTCGTCGAAATGACAAGAATGTGCACAGAAAAACTTAGTATCTTAGAATCTTAGCATCTTAGAGTCTTAGCGAAGCGCATCTAAAGCCACATTCAACTCCAAAACATTCACTGTTTCAGGACCAACAACAGCAGTATTAATTTTAGATTCCACCAAAGCTTTTACTTTAGCTTCAGCTAAATTTCTTTCTTTAGCAATTCGTTTAACCTGAATCAGCGCCCCTTGCGGAGAAATATTCGGATCTAAACCGCTTCCTGAAGCGGTAACCATATCAGCAGGAATGTCAGTTTTTTTCAAATATGGGTGAACCAATAAAAGTGTATCAATTCTTTTTTGAACCAAAGCCAAATACTCAGCATTGCTTGGACCTTTGTTGCTTCCGGCGCTTCCTGCAGCATTATAATCAATGGCCGAAGGTCTTCCCCAGAAATAATTCGATTTATCGAACTTTTGTCCAATTTTTAGATAACCCACTACTTTTCCGTTAACCGAAAGCGTTTCTCCTTTTCCTTGATTGGGAGCAATTTGCGCGATTCCGTAAATCGAAAGAGGATAAATAACTGCGAATAAGATTAAAGTAGCCACAGTAAGTTTTATTATAGAAAATAGATTTTTCATTTTTTTGAAGATTCTAAGGGACTAAGTTGCTAAGGTTCTAAGTTTTTTTTCAGAAGCTTAGCAAATCGAAGTCATGTTTTTAATTAGAGTTTTTAAAGATTCCTGTATTTGTGATTCTAAGAGAAAACCTTAGTTCCTTAGAATCTTAGCATCTCAGTATCTTACATAAAAAGTGCTACTAACAAATCAATAACTTTAATTCCAATAAAAGGGACAATCAATCCGCCAAGACCATAAATTAAAAGGTTTCTTTTAAGGATGGCACTTGCTCCAATTGGTCGATAATCAACACCTTTCAGCGCAAGCGGAATCAAAATTGGAATAATTACCGTGTTGAAAATTACAGCCGATAAAATCGCACTTTCGGGACTATGCAAATGCATAATATTCAAACCTTGAAGCGCAGGAATCGTAGTAATAAAAAGAGCAGGAACAATAGCAAAATATTTAGCAACGTCATTTGCAATAGAAAAAGTAGTTAAAGTGCCTCGAGTCATTAAAAGCTGTTTTCCAATTTCAACAATCTCGATTAGTTTCGTTGGATCGTTGTCAAGATCGACCATATTTCCAGCTTCTTTAGCGGCTTGAGTTCCGCTGTTCATGGCAACACCAACATTGGCTTGCGCAAGTGCAGGAGCATCATTTGTCCCGTCTCCCATCATGGCAACCAAACGACCTTCAGCTTGTTCTTTTCTGATATAGTTCATTTTATCTTCAGGCTTTGCTTCGGCAATAAAATCATCTACTCCGGCTTTTTCGGCAATAAATTTGGCTGTTAACGGATTATCACCCGTAACCATAACTGTTTTGATTCCCATTCTGCGTAAGCGTTCAAAACGTTCTTTCATTCCAGTTTTGATAATATCCTGCAATTCAATAACACCTTGAATTTCGTTGTTTTTGATTACTACTAATGGTGTTCCTCCATTAGAAGAAATAGAAACAACCTGTTGCAAAGTATCTTCGGGGAAAGTGTTACCTGCTTGTTCTGCGATTTTTTTAGCGAGCATCTTGTGCTCCCTTTCTAATATTGGTTCCATCTTTTAAAATCACACCCGAAGTTCTGGTTTCAGCAGTAAATTTGATTGTGTGTGAGATGTCAGAAGTTGTTTGTAAAAAGCTAGCTTTTGCTTCGTTTTTTACATCTATCATTTCGCTTAATTCTAGAATACTTTTTCCCTCAGGAGTATCATCGGCAAGTGAACTCAACACAGCAGATTTAACGAAGTCTTCGAAAGGAATGCCTTTTGTTGGGTAAAAATTGGTTGCTTTTCTGTTTCCAATAGTAATTGTTCCTGTTTTATCCAAAAGCAAAACGTCGATATCTCCTGCAGTTTCAACCGCTTTACCAGATTTAGTAATTACGTTGGCACGTAAAGCTCTGTCCATTCCAGCAATTCCAATCGCAGAAAGTAATCCACCAATTGTGGTTGGAATCAAACAAACGAATAAGGCAATAAAAGCCGCAATAGTAATAGGAGCGTTGGCGTAATCGGCAAAAGGTTTTAAAGTAACGCAGACAATCACGAAGATTAAGGTAAAAGCGACTAACAAAATAGTCAGTGCAATTTCGTTTGGCGTTTTCTGACGACTTGCGCCTTCAACCAAAGCAATCATTTTATCCAAAAAGCTTTCGCCAGGTTCTGAAGTTACTTTTACTTTAATTTTATCGGATAAGACTTTTGTTCCTCCTGTAACAGAAGATTTGTCTCCGCCCGCTTCGCGAATTACAGGAGCACTTTCTCCTGTAATAGCGCTTTCGTCTATTGTAGCCAGACCTTCAATAATTTCTCCATCAGCAGCGATTAAATCACCGGCTTCGCAAATGAAAAAATCATCTTTTTTTAATGCTGAAGAGCTGATATTTCTGATTTCTCCATTAGGCATAATTTGTCTTGCAGGAGTTTCTTCTCTTGTTTTTCTTAAACTGTCGGCTTGTGCTTTTCCGCGTGCTTCAGCAATGGCTTCAGCGAAATTGGCAAATAAAAGTGTTGCCAGTAATATTAGAAAAACAATCAAATTGTAAATAAAACTTCCCTGATCGCTTGCGCCCATTAAGATAGAAATGCAAACGGCAAACATAATTGCAGTTCCAATTTCTACAGTAAACATTACCGGATTTTTGATCATCATTTTTGGGTTCAGCTTGACAAAAGACTGCACTAAGGCTTCTTTTACCTGTTTACTTTCAAACAATGATGTGGATTTATTAGTTGTCATTTTTTATATTATTTTAAAGTAAAGAATTCTGCCAATGGACCTAAAGCCAACGCTGGGAAGAATGATAAAGCGACGATAATTGCGATTACGGCAAAAGTCATGATTCCGAAAATTGAGGTATCAGTTTTTAAAGTTCCAGCACTTTCTGGAATGTATTTTTTCCGGCCAATAAACCTGCAATTGCTAGTGGGCCAATGATTGGAATAAAACGGCTTAGAAGTAATACAATTCCTGTAGTGATATTCCAGAACGGATTATTATCTCCCAAACCTTCAAAACCAGAACCATTATTGGCAGCACTTGAAGTATATTCATATAACATTTCAGAGAATCCGTGATTGCTAGGATTGTTTAACCAACCTGTTGCATTTCCGCTGAACCAATAACCCATTGCAGTATCATGTGCAGCAAAATAAGAAGCCAAAGCTGTTCCTGCTAAAATCAATAATGGGTGAAGAATCGCAATAAAAGCGACAATTTTTACTTCTCGTGCTTCAATTTTCTTTCCTAAAAACTCAGGTGTTCGGCCGACCATTAATCCAGAGATAAATACAGCCAGAATAATAAAAATATAGTAGTTCAAAATACCAACGCCACATCCGCCGTAAAAGGCATTTACCATCATCGATAATAATTGCATAGCCCCAGAAATAGGCATAGAACTATCATGCATACTGTTTACAGAACCTGTAGAAATTACCGTTGTGGCAATACTCCAGAAACCTGAAATTGCTGGACCAAACCGAACTTCTTTTCCTTCCATCGCTCCAGTTGTCTGTGCGATGCCCATTTTTTCGATAGCGGGATTTCCGTTGATTTCACTCGTAACTGTTGGAACAACCAGAAGTAAAAATCCAACCGTCATTACACCAAAAATAATATTTGAAAGTTTTCTTTTGTTGAGGTAAAATCCAAGAGCAAAAATCATTGCAAACGGAATAATCATCTGCGCCCAAAGTTCAACTCCATTCGTAAAATAAGTTGGATTTTCTAATGGATGCGCTGAGTTGGCTCCAAAAAATCCGCCACCATTTGTACCAATATGTTTAATCGCAATAAACGCTGCAGCTGGTCCGCGAGAAACTTCTACATGATCCCCTTGCGGCGTTGTAATAGCATCTTTACCTTCAAAAGTCATTGGAGTACCGCTAAATACTAGTGCTGCAGCTACAATTGCTGAAAGCGGTAATAAAATACGAGTACAGCTTTTGATGAAATAATTATAAAAATTACCCAGTTTTTCTGTTGTTCTTTCTTTCATTGCTGTAAAAATCATAGCGGCAGCAGCCATTCCGATACCAGCAGAAACAAATTGAAGGAACATCAAGACGATTTGCGAAAGGTAAGAAACCCCACTTTCGCCTGAATAATGCTGTAAATTACAATTGACTAAAAATGAAATAGCAGTGTTAAATGCCAAATCTGGTGACATTGAGGGATTATTATCTGGATTAAGAGGTAAAGATCCCTGAAACAATAAAACGAAAAAGCAAAGAAAGAACCAAACCATGTTGATACTTAAAAGTGCTTTTAAGTGCTGTTTCCAGTTCATTTCTTCGGCAGGATTTATACCGCTGATTTTAAAAATAAATTTTTCAATTGGATTGAAAATTGGGTCAAGAAGTGTTTTATCTCCCAAATAAACTTTAGCAATATATTTTCCTAAAGGAATCGCTAAAACAATAGTTAGGATAAAAATACTAATGACGCCAAGTAACTCTGTGTTCATATTATTTAATTTTAGATTGTTGATTTTAGATTTTAGATTTCTTTGAAAGAATCTGAAATTCTAAAATTCTTTTTTTAAAATTTTTCGGGTTTGATTAGTACATAAATCAAATACACGAAAACGGCGATTGAAATAATAAATAGTGCGGTCATGATTTAGATTTTTTCAAAGAATTCAACTGACAGAAAACAAATGGCAAACAGCACAACGGCTAATGCGAGTAAAAGAAAAGTGATCATAGGAAATTTTTTTAGAATTCAGATTTTAGATTGTATTGAAGCGATTAAACGATTAAACAGTTAACCGATTAAACTTTTTAGACTCCCGAAGCATTAACCTGCTTGATATATTCCGCTTTAAGGGTTTGAGGGAAAAGATGAGAGATATTGCAATGACGCATTTCCATAAAAGACGAAACTGAGAAAATATACACGTTCGAAATAGCATTTTTAGTTTCGATGCTTCCAGTAATAAATAATCGTTCAGCAAGTGCTAGACATTTTTTAGCCCGAACGATATTGCCGCAGATAATGTTTTTTTTAGTTATCTCAGCAAAGCGTTCAGCCTGTTTGTAAATAGAATTAACTTGATTTTTCATGAGAAGGAATTTTTATGTTCTTCCTTCTTATGCCAAAAGATGTTCCGAAAAAGTCAGGTTGAGTATAAAGTGTTGTAAATAAAAGGAATGTATTTTTGTGCAAAAAATCAGGCATAAAAAAAGCCTATCATTTTGATAAGCTTTTCTCGTTTTGATATGTTATTTTGAAGCTTTGGAGAAGCGACATATTTATAGAAAATGATGTATTCACATTTACAAGAGCCCCAGCGGGGTGACATGTTTTTTAGATTGTGGCGGTGTCGCTCCGCTAGAGCTTTTAATAAATTGCGGTTAAATTATGCTATAAATATGTCGCTTCTCCGAAGCTTTTAAAAATTGATTTTTGTAATTGTTATTGAATTTGGTATTCTTCCAGCTTTCTATATAAGGTCGCAATTCCAATTTCAAGTAATCTTGCCGTTTCAGCCTTATTTCCTTTCGTATAATTTAAAACCTTTTGAATATGCAATTTCTCAACACTTTGCATTGAAAAAGCCGACATTGGTTTCGAATTATTTTCCGTTTGATGTTGCATTTCATAAGGAAGAACATCCGAAGTTAAAATATCTCCATTGCTCAAAATAACCGATCTTTCGATGACATTTTTGAGTTCACGGATATTTCCTGGCCAAGAATAATTTTCTAATTTCTCTATAAAATCGGCTGAGGTTTGTAAAGTCTTTTTATTTGTTTTTTCTGAAAACTGTTTCACATAAAAATTCGCTAGCAACGGAATATCTTTTGCTCTTTCACGAAGCGAAGGCAATTTAATTTCGAAGATATTCAAACGGAAATAAAGATCGGAACGAAAACGATGTTCATCACTTTCTGTTTTTAAGTCTCGATTTGTTGCCGCAATTAATCTAAAATTTGATTTTTTTGGAGTGGTATCGCCAACAGGAATATATTCAGAAGTTTCTAAAACACGTAATAATTTCGCTTGAAGATCAATTGGCATTTCACCAATTTCATCCAAAAATAAAGTTCCTCCGTTTGATTCTTCAATAAAACCTTTTTTATCTTTCAAAGCTCCTGTAAATGCACCTTGTTTATGACCAAAAAGTTCACTCTCTAAAATTTCCTTGCTGAAGGTACTGCAGTTTAAAGCCACAAAAGATTTTCCTGCACGATTACTGTTTTCATGAATCGCCTGTGCAAAAACTTCTTTTCCTGTTCCCGTTTCACCAGTCAATAAAACAGTCGAATCGGTTTTGGCTACTTTTTGAGCTAAATCAATAACTTGCTCAATTCCTTTTGATTTTCCGATTATGGTATTGAAAGAGTATTTATCGCCAATGCGTTTTTCAAGCTGTTTTACTTTTTTCTGCAAATGTACTTTTTCGACTGCTTTATAAAGAAGCGGAATGATCTTGTCGTTATCATCACCTTTTACAATATAATCGAAAGCACCATTTTTCATCGCCTGAACACCGTCGGGAATATTTCCGAAAGCCGTCAGCAGAATAACTTCTGTTAAAGAAAAACTGCTTTTTATGTTTTGAACAAAATCAACGCCGTTTCCGTCAGGTAATTTTACATCACACAAAACAACATCAATATCGGTTTGTTCCAGTTTTTTAAAACCAGTTTTTAAATCTTTCGCTTCAAAAACTTCAAATCCTTCCGATTTAATAATACGAACCAACAGACTTCTCAGTTTTTCTTCGTCGTCTATAATTAAAATTTTGTGTGTCATTTGCAGAGATGCTAAATCAAATTTTGGTATTTGATCTACAAATTTAGGTTTTAAATTTGTTCGCTTTTTTGAATCGACAGAAATTATTTTAGTGCTAGAATCAGTTTTAAAATATTTTTTTGAAAAAGAAATGTAATTTTAATTCGAAAATGAACCACTAAAATTTTATGTCAAAACAAATTCTTTTAATAGTAACTGCTTTATTTTTTAGCAATTTCAATTGTTTTTCAAACGGAATTATCGAAAAGGATTCTTTAAAACCGAAAACCATTTCATTCAAAATAAAACTAAAATCGGCTGATAAAGTAAAAATTACCGTTTCGCCTTTAAAATACAATAAACATTTAGCCTATAGTTTTACGCTCGACGATGGTTATAGATCTGCTTACTTAACAGCTTTTCCATTATTGAATGGAGGAAAAATCAGTAATTCTTTGATTAACGAATGGAAAATCGATCAAGGCGGAGACGGAACAACTTCGGAAGGACTTTTCTATTCAGACGGAATGGGAAATAAAATTCCGTTTAAATTGGCATTAGCGATTAATGGAGGTTCGATTCGTGAATTACCAGAAAATCGCGGACATCTTTCTTGGGCTGAGGTAAAGGAAATGTACAATGCAGGCTGGGACATTTTGAATCACGGTTTTCATCACGCCACAAAACATGGAACGAATTATTTTGCAGAAGTGACCGAAAATAAAACTTCAATAAAGCAGAATCTAGATTTTACAATGTCTCATTTTGTAGTTCCTGGCGGAGAAGGTGATGAAAAATATTATTTAGAATATGAAAAAGAAGCGCTTAATAATGGACATTTTTCAGTAGCTTCTTATTATGGTGTTGGTCCAGTTTTTAAAGTTGACTCAAAAGTAGATTTAGATAAAATGATTTCTGCTAGAACTTTTGTTCAAAGCTCAAAAGATACTATCACTTTTAAAACTATGGACCATTATTTACAAATGTTAGATTCGATCGTGAAACAGCCAAATACAGTTTGGTTTAACGAATTCACACACGGAACAGGAAATACAAATCTATGGAATCTAAGCATGCGTTTTCCAGAATTTAAATATTATATGACTACGCTAGCCAATAAATATGGATTAAAAGGAAATGATTCGATTTGGATGGCGCCATGGCAGGAAGTTTACGAATATATTTGGTTAAGAGATAGAATAAAAGCAGATTTTCAGCAGAAAAATAAAGAAGTGACCGTTACAATTCAGCTTCCTGAAATTCCAGAAACTTTCAGAAATCGTGAAATTTCATTGAATGTAGAAACTGCATCAAAATTTGAAGTCGAGCCAAATAAAGATTTGAAAATAAAAGACGACGGAAAAACAACTCACAAGCAGATTTTTATTCAGTTGGAGAAATAATATTTGTAGCTACAAATATTATAATTCTATTAACATTAGAAAACAAAGGCATTCGTATAAATGACTTAATTTTGCATTTTAGCCTTAATTAATATGAAAAACCCAATTTCAGTCTCAATATTAGAGCTTGCAATTATCACTCAAGATAGTAACGCAACAGAAACATTTCAAAAAACAAAAGACATTGCACAATTAGCCGATAAAATTGGATACAAAAGAATCTGGTTGGCAGAGCACCATAATATGGCACACGTTGCAAGTACAGCAACGGTTGTTTTAATTGGTTATGTGGCAAGTCAAACTGAAAAGATCCGTGTAGGTTCTGGAGGAATCATGCTTCCAAATCATTCTCCTTTAGTAGTAGCAGAACAATTCGGAACTCTAGAAACGCTTTATCCAAATAGAATCGATTTAGGTTTAGGAAGGGCTCCTGGAACAGATCAGCCAACTGCCGAAGCAATTCGAAAAGACTTTTTTGAGCAAGCACAACGATTCCCGCAAAACGTGAGCAAACTTCAGGAATATTTTTCAGCAGAAAATGCAACAGGAAAAGTTCGTGCATTTCCTGCAGAAGGTCTTAATGTGCCAATCTGGATTTTAGGGTCAAGTATGGACAGTGCAGCTTTGGCGGCAGCTTATGGTTTGCCTTATGCTTTCGCTGGTCATTTTGCACCAAAATTGATGATTCAGGCATTTGAGTTTTATAGAGAAAATTTCCAGCCATCACAGTATTTGGATAAACCAAAAACAATGGCATGTGTCAATATTATAGCAAGCAGACACAAATGAAGAAGCAGAATTATTGTCTACTAGTTTGTATCAAATGTTCCTAAACCTAATTAGGAATGACCGCAAAGGATTGCAACCACCAGTTCCTTCATTAGATGATATCATGAACGAAGCAGAACGTTTTCATGTAAACCAAATGACAGCAGGAACCTTTACAGGAAACAAAGAACAATTAGTAACCGATTTGAAAAAGTTTATTGATTATGCAAGAATCGACGAACTAATGGTAACAAGTCCGATCTTCGATCATCAAGCAAAACTAAAAAGCATTCAAATTACCAAAGAAGTAATAGACACTTTGAATCAGTAACACCTACTTATATAGTATAGCTTTTGTTTCCTATTATATATAAGAGTAATTTTTATTTCAAACCCGGCAGTTTTTTGAAAACCTGTCGGGTTTGTTTTTATACGGATATTATATATTAAGTGCGGCCAAGCTGAAGTTTTGATGATAAATGGGAGCCGTTTGTGGCTATGGGCTGCAAAAGATTGCACCCGAACCCCTGCCCAAAAAGGATTTCCGCTTCCATCGGGGCCATGGGAGAGCTTTTCTGGAAGATATTTTGCGGAAAGCGCCCCTTTAAGAATATAAGGAGCCGCGCAAAAAGGGCATGAAATGGCGGAAACTCCGCAAAAGCGGCATTGAAAAACCCCGATAAAACGGCAAAACCGCACCGCAGTTCAGAAAAACCCCACACAGCGCCAAAAAAAGCAGAGCGTAAAGGGACTGCTTCCAGACAGTTACGGAAAAAGGCAAAAAAAGATTAAAAAAAGCGGCTAAAAAAGCTTGGAAAAGCGGAAAAAGGTTCTACTTTTGCACCCGCAACAGCAAAACGCTCATCGAAATGCCGGCAAGGGAATAAGAATTAAAAAGGGAAGAAATTTTCTAAAAAAAGATTCGAAAAAGCTTGCGAGATTTGAAAAAGCGATTTACATTTGCACCCCGCAAAACACGGAAAGCTCTTTGATAGACTGGGAAGGAAAAAGGAAAATGGAGGCGAAAATAAAGCTTCAAAATTTTTCAAATTTTTTCTTGCAGGTTTAAAAAATTAGTTTTAGTTTTGCACCCGCTTTGAAACACAAGCGATGAAGAAATAAAGACACGTTCGTAGACATATTGAATTGACAGCCGTTCTGAAAGAGATTTCAGAACATAAAGAATAAGAGCATTAGAATCGAGAGATTCGATAAAGAACCGCTAAGTTTAGCGCATCGCAATATAATATTAAAATATACGATGAAGAGTTTGATCCTGGCTCAGGATGAACGCTAGCGGCAGGCTTAACACATGCAAGTCGAGGGGTAGAGCACTTCGGTGCTTGAGACCGGCGCACGGGTGCGTAACGCGTATGCAATCTGCCTTTCACAGAGGGATAGCCCAGAGAAATTTGGATTAATACCTCATAGCATACTAAGTTGGCATCAACCTAGTATTAAAGTCACAACGGTGAAAGATGAGCATGCGTCCCATTAGCTAGTTGGTAAGGTAACGGCTTACCAAGGCGACGATGGGTAGGGGTCCTGAGAGGGAGATCCCCCACACTGGTACTGAGACACGGACCAGACTCCTACGGGAGGCAGCAGTGAGGAATATTGGTCAATGGGCGCAAGCCTGAACCAGCCATGCCGCGTGCAGGATGACGGTCCTATGGATTGTAAACTGCTTTTGTACGGGAAGAAACACTCCTTCGTGAAGGAGCTTGACGGTACCGTAAGAATAAGGATCGGCTAACTCCGTGCCAGCAGCCGCGGTAATACGGAGGATCCAAGCGTTATCCGGAATCATTGGGTTTAAAGGGTCCGTAGGCGGTCTTGTAAGTCAGTGGTGAAAGCCCATCGCTCAACGGTGGAACGGCCATTGATACTGCAGGACTTGAATTATTGGGAAGTAACTAGAATATGTAGTGTAGCGGTGAAATGCTTAGAGATTACATGGAATACCAATTGCGAAGGCAGGTTACTACCAATTTATTGACGCTGATGGACGAAAGCGTGGGTAGCGAACAGGATTAGATACCCTGGTAGTCCACGCCGTAAACGATGGATACTAGCTGTTGGGGGCAACTTCAGTGGCTAAGCGAAAGTGATAAGTATCCCACCTGGGGAGTACGTTCGCAAGAATGAAACTCAAAGGAATTGACGGGGGCCCGCACAAGCGGTGGAGCATGTGGTTTAATTCGATGATACGCGAGGAACCTTACCAAGGCTTAAATGCAGACTGACCGATTTGGAAACAGATCTTTCGCAAGACAGTTTACAAGGTGCTGCATGGTTGTCGTCAGCTCGTGCCGTGAGGTGTCAGGTTAAGTCCTATAACGAGCGCAACCCCTGTTGTTAGTTGCCAGCGAGTAGTGTCGGGAACTCTAACAAGACTGCCAGTGCAAACTGTGAGGAAGGTGGGGATGACGTCAAATCATCACGGCCCTTACGCCTTGGGCTACACACGTGCTACAATGGCCGGTACAGAGAGCAGCCACCTCGCGAGGGGGAGCGAATCTATAAAGCCGGTCACAGTTCGGATCGGAGTCTGCAACTCGACTCCGTGAAGCTGGAATCGCTAGTAATCGGATATCAGCCATGATCCGGTGAATACGTTCCCGGGCCTTGTACACACCGCCCGTCAAGCCATGGAAGCTGGGGGTGCCTGAAGTCGGTGACCGCAAGGAGCTGCCTAGGGTAAAACTGGTAACTAGGGCTAAGTCGTAACAAGGTAGCCGTACCGGAAGGTGCGGCTGGAACACCTCCTTTCTAGAGCCCTAATGTTAGTGCTTGCACACGTTTGGGAAATAAGATGCGCAGCATCGGTTTTTTGGATCTTGAAATTGTATTGCTCTTGCTGTTAATTTAAAAAAATGATAAAACTTAAGTAAAACAGAGTCTCGTAGCTCAGCTGGTTAGAGTACTACACTGATAATGTAGGGGTCGGCAGTTCGAGTCTGCCCGGGACTACTATTTGACTTAAAAGAAGGAAATTCTAGAGTTGAAAGGTTACGAATTACAAAAAAAATTCATAATTCATAATTCACAATTCATAATTAGATTGGGGGATTAGCTCAGCTGGCTAGAGCGCCTGCCTTGCACGCAGGAGGTCAACGGTTCGACTCCGTTATTCTCCACAGGTCCGAAAGGGCATAAGTTCATTGACATATTGGGATAAGAAAATAATAAGAAAGTAGAAAGCGTTTTCTGTTATGGCGGCAATGCATATGATAGGAAACAAAACAAAACGGATCATATTAAATTATGATTTGGTGCAATAAGCAAAATAAGGGCGCATGGGGAATGCCTAGGCTCTCAGAGGCGATGAAGGACGTGATAAGTCGCGAAAAGCTGCGGGGACGGGCACACACCGATCGATCCGCAGATATCCGAATGGGGCAACCCGCTATGTTGAAGACATAGCACACCGATAGGTGGGCAAACCCGCTGAACTGAAACATCTAAGTAGGCGGAGGAGAAGAAAACAAAAGTGATTCCGTAAGTAGTGGCGAGCGAACGCGGATTAGCCCAAACCAGCATTGTTACGGCATTGTTGGGGTTGTAGGACCGCGACATTTCATGCGCAAGGAACCGGAAGCTTCTGGAAAGGAGCGCCATAGAGGGTGACAGCCCCGTATGGGTAACGAGTGTAATGGATAGCGGTATCCTGAGTAGGGCGGGGCACGTGAAACCCTGTCTGAATTTGGCGGGACCATCCGCTAAGGCTAAATACTCCTGAGAGACCGATAGTGAACCAGTACCGTGAGGGAAAGGTGAAAAGAACCGTGAATAACGGAGTGAAATAGATCCTGAAACCATGCGCTTACAAGCGGTCGGAGCCCTTTCGTGGGGTGACGGCGTGCCTTTTGCATAATGAGCCTACGAGTTAACGCTGCTGGCAAGGATAAGTGGTTAAGCCATGGATCCGCAGCGAAAGCGAGTCTGAATAGGGCGCTTTAGTCAGTAGTGTTAGACGCGAAACCGTGTGATCTACCCATGGGCAGGTTGAAGCTGTGGTAACACACAGTGGAGGACCGAACCGGTTGACGTTGAAAAGTCTTCGGATGACCTGTGGGTAGGGGTGAAAGGCCAATCAAACTCGGAAATAGCTCGTACTCCCCGAAATGCATTTAGGTGCAGCGCTGGATATAGTTATATAGAGGTAGAGCTACTGATTGGATGCGGGGGCTTCACCGCCTACCAATTCCTGACAAACTCCGAATGCT